>NZ_JAOSHO010000313.1 GCF_025917275.1 Pseudomonas agronomica
GGCTCGCTCCCACATTGGATTTGCAAGAAACCGCAGAATTTACGTCCGCCGCAGACTTTGTGGGGGCGGGCTTGCTCGCGAAGAGGCCGGTACATTCAACATCCTCATCGACTGGGGCACCGCCTTCGCGAGCAGGCTTGCTCCCACACTGGTCAGACCTGTACCGCGCCGGTCACCACGGCGAAGGCGAGCATCACCAGGCTGACGCCCCAGACCCAGAAAAACGTATAGGCCATGTGCTTGCGCAGTTCCACGCCGGACAGCGCCAGTGCCAGGTACACGCTGGGCACCACCGGGCTGATGGAGAATCCGGTGTTCTCGCCGATCAACATGGCCCGTGCCACGGCTTCAAGGGGAACGCCAGCTGCGGCGGCCACGTCCTTGATCACCGGCAGCAGGGCGAAATAGTAGGCATCCGGCGAGAAGATCATGCCCAAGGGCACGCCAAAGAAACCGACAATCACGTGCAGGTATTGGGCAGAGCCGGCAGGCAAGATGTTGATCAGCGCCAACGCCATGCCGTCGGACATCTTCGCGCCGGACAGCACGCCGAGCAGCACTGCGGCGGCCATCATCACCAGGACCATCTGCAGTGCGTCGGACGCGTGGGCCTTGAGGCGTTCGGCCTGGGCGTCCAGGGATGGGAAGTTCAAGGGCAGGGCGATGCCCAGTCCCACCATGAAACAGGCGTATAGCGGAAAGATGCCAGTGAATAGGCATACCAGGATCCCACCGGTCAGTGCGACGTTCAGCCAGTAGCGCAGCTCCCGGGGAGAGAGGCTGAATTCGCGGCCTTGGGTTTGCAGGCCGTCTACATCACACGTTGCGGCCGCACCCAGTGACATCGGTTGGCGACGCTGGGCGCGCAAGCCCAATACCGTCGCCACCCCGAGCATGCACGCCAGGCCCACCATCTGCACCGGCAGCAAGCCCAGCCACAGCGCGGTGGCATCCAGGCCTGACACGGCGGCGGCGCGGGCGGTCGTGCCGCCCCAGGGCACCATGTTGATGACGCCCGCCGTGGTACCCACCAGGCACAGCAACATTGCCGGGCTCATGTTCAGGCGTTTGTACAAGGGCAGCAGCGCCGGGATAGTCAGCAGGAACGTGGCGGCGCCAACGCCGTCGAGATGCACCACGGACGTCACCAAAACCGTCACCAACGCCACGGCCAGCGGCTTGCCGCCGGTGCTGCGGATCAGCAGGTTGACCAGCGGATCGAACAATCCCCGGTCACGCATGATGCCGAAGAACAAGATGGCAAACAGGAACAGCGCGGCGGTCGGGGCCACGGTGATCAGGCCGGCCTTTATGAACTCGCCGATCTGCCCAAGATTGAAGCCGGCGAGCAGGCAGACGATCACGGGGAGGGTGGTGAACGCCACCACCGGGCTGATCCGGCGCAGCAATATCAAGCCGATGATGGCGAGCATCATCAGGAAACCCAGGGTTGTAATCATGTTGCAGCCTCTCTTTTTATTGTTGTCGGATGGTTCGCAGGCACTGGATTCGGTCAGTCCGTCGGGCCGGGCAGGCGCAAGGCCAACAGCAGGTAACTCAGGCTCTTGCCGTGGCGGTCCAGGCCGCAACTGCGGTTCACGCCGCCCTCCAGGGCATCCTCGAGGACGAAGTTCAGCGCGTTCAGGTTCGGCAGTTCATAGCGGTGCACCCTGGAGGGTTGTCGCGTCGCGAATTGCTCGGCGACCCGCTCGCAGGTCAGCGTCTGCAGCAACCAGGCGTAGTGGGCCGCGTCGTGGGGAAACACCGCGATGCTGAGGATGTTGCCTTTGTCGCCAGCACGGGCGTGAGCGAAATCGGCAAGGGTGACGAGGTTCATCAGTACCACTCCAGGGTCGTGTGGATTTCATCGCGCGGCAGCAGGAAACTTCGCGTGGTGACGGCCTCGACGAGATGCCGTCGCACGCCACCGCCGCCTGCCGGCCCGTTGGTGTAGAGCGACTCCACTTCGGCCAACAGCGTTTCTACCAGCGGTCGGTCGGTGTGGGTCAGGCCGATGCGTACGCGCACGTCCTCCAGGGCCGGGGCCTGGGCGAGTTGCTGTTGCAGATAGCGACCGCCCTGGTCGTTGAACAGGCTGGCGACGCCCGAAAGATCGATCCAGGGCTGCACGCCTGGCGCCAATCGGTCGAAACGTTCCAGCAGAATTTCTCGCGCCAGGGCCGCACGCGCCAAGGCGCCGGGGCCGGCATAGGATATTTCCGCCTCGCCAAACCACAGGCCGCGCACGCCTGCCAAGCCTTTCAGGGTCTCGGGGCGCGGATGGCCGAGCAGGCCGTTGATCTCGACACGGTCTTCGCCCAGGTCTTGCACGCGGGCTTCGCCAAGGTCCAGTACAACGTCCGGCGTCAAGTAGCGTCGTGGGTCGTGGACTTCGTAAAGAAGCTGCTCCTTCACGGTCTGCTCGCTGACCCGGCCGCCGCTGTCGCGGGTCTTGCCAATGATCAAGCGGCCGTCCTCTTGGATCTCGGCAATTGGGCAGCCGAGATTGGCCGGGTCTGGGATGTCTTTCATCCCGGGATGGGCAAAATAGCCACCGGTGACCTGGGTGCAGCACTCCAACAGGTGGCCGGCCGCCGTGGCCACGGCGATTTTCTGCCAATCGTCGGCTTTCCAACCCAACCCATGGCGGATCGCACCCACCGCCAGCGAGGGATCGGCGACACGGCCACACAGGACGATGCCGGCGCCCTCGGTCAAGGCCTGGACGATTCCGTCGGCGCCGGTGTAGACGTTCACAGACACAGGCTGTTCCAGCGGATCCGATGACAGCCATTGCTCGTAGCGAGGAGGCGTTTCTTCCAGCAGGTCGTCACCCAGCACACAGGCGATTTTCAGCCCCGGGAAGCGGCCCGCCAAGGTTTGGCGCAGTCGCTGGGCGGCCGCCCTCGGATTGGCGGCGCCGCCATTGGTGATGATCGGGATCTCGGCTTCGATGCACAGGTCGAGCATGGGTTCGAGGAAATCGAACAACCGGGCGGAGTAGCCCGCCTGTGGATCGAGGCGCTTGCGCAGTTGCGCTTCGGCCAGCGTCCGCTCCGCCAACAGCTCCAGCATGATGTAGCGCGGGCCGCTGCGTTGTGCCAGGTCCTGGGCCAGGCGCAGGGCGGCGTCAGGCCGATCATTGGCAAAACCGGCGCCACACCCGACGAGAATTGTTTTTGTCATGTCCGTGTTCCACTGAAGGGTGGCCCTATAGTGGAGAGGCTGGATTGTTCTGTGAATTTTAAAAGTAGAATCAATTGATCCATTAATTTTATGAGCGGGCCATGAACGTATCCTTCCGCCAGCTTCGCGCCTTCATCCTGATCGCTGAAACCTCCAGCTTCACCCGCACCGCTGAACAATTGCACCTGTCCCAGCCGGCGCTGAGCTACAGCATCCGCAAGCTGGAAGAAAGCATGGGGTTGCAGTTACTGGCGCGCAATACTCGCAGCGTCGAGTTGACGCCGGCCGGCGAACACTTCCTGCCCCAGGCCCGGCGCATGCTGCGGGACATGGACGATGCCGTGCGCGATGCCCGCGACACCCTCAGCTTGAGCCGCGGCACGCTCCGGCTGGCAGCCTTGCCCACCGCTGCGGCGTCGTTCTTGCCGGTGGTCATCGCCTCGTTCCGGCGTGAGCATCCGGGCGTGAAGGTGCACCTGCTGGATGGCCGAGCCGGGGAGATCATGGGTTGGGTGCAGCGCGGCGAGGTGGACGCCGGAATCAGTTCGTTGCCCGACGACCTGTCTGGCCTGAGCTTCGAGCGCCTGCTGGATGACAACCTGGTCTTGCTCAGCCACCAGGACCATCATCGCGACTGGCAGCAGCAGCCCTATATTGCCCTGACGCCGGACACCAGCATCCGCCCGTTGGCGGACGCGGCGTTGCGCTACCTGAATGTTGATCCGGTGCCGGCATGGGAGGTGGCGCACATGAGCACCGCCACGGCCCTGGTGCGTGAAGGATTGGGGTTTTCGCTGTTGCCCGCCAGTTGCACGGCGGTGTTCAACATTGGCGAACAATGCACTGTCACTGCGATTGACCAGCCAGCAAAGCGCTCGATCGGCTTGCTGCAGCGCAAGCCCGTGGCCCCGTCACCGTCGTTGAGCCAGTTCATGGGGCATGTGCGGCGGGTATTGCGGCAGGAGTAAGACCCGATGCGCTGCCATCGCGAGCAGGCTCGCTGCCACACTGATTGCGACATCCCTATGTGGGACCGAGCCTGCTCGCGAAGGCGTAAGCCCGGTCAATACAATTACTGGGTACCAAACATCGCCGTCCAATAAATCCCCGCATCGCTCTTCGGGTCCATCGCATACCCGGCCCCCAAATCGCGAAATTGCGGATTCATCAGGTTGGCGCAGTGCCCCGGGCTCGCCAGCCAGCCATCCACCACCTTCAACGCCGTGTCCTGCCCGGCGGCGATGTTTTCACCGATGGCTTGGCCCAGGTAGCCCGCCAATTCGGCGCGATCCCCTGGCATGCGCCCATCGCGGTCCTTGTGGTCGAAGAAATTGTTGTTGGCCATGGCCCGGGTGTGATTCACCGCAGCCAGGGCCAGTTCGTCGTTCCAGGCCAGCGGTGTCGTGGCGGCGAACGCTTCGGTGCCGCAGCGGCGTGGCTGCGCGCGGGCGCTATTGATCAGCTTGAGCAGTTTCCGGCCTTCGGCCTGCCAATCCCCGAGGCGCGCCGACAACAGTGGGCGAGCCAGCACGATGCGCCATTCCCGGTCCAGTCGGCTCACGCCGATGTCCACGAACTGCGGGTCCAGCACGACTTGGCAAAAACTTTCCTGTACAGCCTTCATCGCAGCCTGGGCGTCCCGTGGACCGGACAGGCTGATGGCCTGCACGTTGACCATCGGATACGCCGCCCGCGCCAACGCTTGCTGCAAATCGCCGATGCCATTGGCCGACAGGATCAACCGTGAGTCCATCGCCAGCGGCGGCAGCTCCAGGGAAGCCTGGCCCGCGCAGCTTTGGGATTGGCTGCGGTAAAGATTGATGGACTCGACCAGTTGCGTCTCTTCGGTGGCTACGGCATTGGCGGCAAAGGCCAGTCCCAGCGACAGCGCGGCAAGACGCATGACGGAAAAAATGGCACGCATGTAAATCTCCCTTGAGCGGACGGCGCCTATGATGCGCAATTTTTGCCCGGCTGGGGCAACGGTATTCACGCTCTCTTGAAATCCCTTGGAACGGCACCGTTGGGTACCGTTCGGGATGATCCTCAAGTAGTCGGATCAATTTTCAGGCGAATAGGTCCATTTTCGTCGTCTCAAGGCCATAAAACTTCAGGATCGTCAGCTCATCCAGTTACCGCCGTCGACGTTATAGGTCTGGGCCACCACATATTCGCTGTCGGCCGAAGCCAGGAAAATCGCCATGCCAACCAGATCCTGCGCGGTGCCCATCCGGCCATAAGGCACCTGTTGCCCGACCTGACGCTTCTTTTCGCCCAAGGGCAGGTTTTCATGGCGGGCGAACAGTGCGTCGACGCCGTCCCAGTGCTCACCGTCCACCACCCCTGGCGCAATGGCGTTGACATTGATCCGATGCTTGATCAAATCCAGCCCGGCGGATTGGGTCAGGCTGATCACGGCAGCCTTGGAGGCACAGTAGACCGCCACCAGGGCCTCGCCACGGCGGCCGGCCTGGCTCGCCATGTTGATGATCCGGCCGCCGTGGCCCTGGCGGATCATCTGGCGGGCGGCGGCTTGCAGCGTGAACAGTGCGCCGGCGACGTTGATGGAGAACAGCCGCTCGTAGCTCTCCCGGGTGATCTCGACGATGGGCGCCAGGTCGAACAGCGCCGCGTTGTTGATCAGGATGTCCAGCTTGCCTGTATGGGCTACCACGGCGTCGATGGCCTGGTCGATCGAAGCCTGGTCCGTCACGTCCATCCTGACGGCGTAAGCGCTGTCACCCAGCTCAGCGGCAGTCTCCTGGGCCCGATCCAGGTCGATATCGGCGATCGCCACTGTGGCGCCTTCATCGACATAGGCCTGGGCGAACGCCTTGCCAATGCCCCGGGCAGCGCCGGTGACCAGCGCGCTTTTTCCTTGCAGTCGTTTCATGGGGGAGATCCTGTCCTGAATAAAAAATGTGTGTCTGTGAACCGTT
>NZ_JAOSHO010000314.1 GCF_025917275.1 Pseudomonas agronomica
ACGCAGCTCCTACGCAGCTCACACAGTGTCTACACGGAACGACCGTTTATCGCCCCATAAAAATTTGATAGCTTCAGTTCTCGCCTGATCTGCCGTTATATCGACTTGTTGCTGGCCCGATACGTGATTTTCGCCCGGCAGCTTCGTGACAGTGGCCTGGCTAAACACGACAAGAGAGCTGGCGAATGGACAACGGGCGAGACCAAAGGCAGTCGGCGACAGCGGGGGGCGCGGTAGCGTCCGAGCCGTTGCCGCATATCCTGCTGATCGACGATGTCCCCGAAGACATCCGCGCCACGCTCGTTCTCCTGAAAAACCAGCCCTGGCGCATTTCTCTCGCCAGCGACGCCTATCAGGGCTACCAACGGGCCCTGGCCCTGCGCCCCGACCTGATCGTCCTGGACGTGCACATGCCACAGATGGACGGCTTCAGCCTGTGCCGGCTGTTGCGCGAGGCAGCAGCGACCCGACACACGCCGATCCTGTTCCTGTCCTCGGCCAACACATCATTGGAGCGCTTGGAAGGGCTGACCGTGGGCGCGGTGGACTACATCCCCAAATCCTGCGCCCCCGAAGAAGTGCTCGCACGCATCAAGATCCACCTGCAATTGACCTGGCGCGCGCCGTCGGCGATGGCTCAACGCCCGGCCGATCCGGAACCGCAAGGCGATGAAATCGTCCTGCGCGCGGCGATGCGAGTGATTGAAAACCAGCTGGACGACATGCCGTCCCTGGCCGTCCTCGCGCAAAAGGTCGGCACCCACGAAAAACGTCTCACCGCGATCTTTCGCGAGCACTTGGGCATGACCGTGTTCGCCTACATTCGCGACGCGCGATTGCGGCGCGGCCAGGACCTGCTTTGCGAAAGCGCCATGAGCGTGCAGGACGTCGCCGAGCTGGTGGGGTTTCGCAACGCCTGCAATTTCACCACCGCCTTCCGCCAGCGAATCGGCATGACGCCCAGCCAGTTTCGCCAGCAAGCCCTGGGCATCGTTGAAACCGAGTCGGCCGGGCGCGCCTGATGCGGCTTCTACAACTTCTGTTGCTGACTACCGTGATGTTATCCACAGGCGTGCTGCGTGCGGCGCCTGTGGATATCTGCCGCACCGACTATCTGAACCTGATGCCGGTGGTGCAGATTTTCGAAGACACCCAGGCACGCCTGAGCCTGGATGAAATCGCGCAACGGCCTGACGCCGATTTCAAGGTCGCAACCCCCGGCTGGCCGACGCAGGGTTACAGTCGCTCGGCCTTCTGGTTGAAATTACAACTGACCAACTCAAGCGCTGCGGCGTGTTCGCGCCTGCTGGTGATCGGCGCGCCGCGCCTGGAAGACATTCGTGTCTACCAACCGGGGCAGGAAGCCCACGGCGGAGCCGCCTATCCCCTGGCCGAATGGCCCCGGCCGGCAGCGCGTCAACCGGCGTTCCCGGTGTCGTTGGCGGCGGGGGAGAGCACCACGGTGTTCGTGCGGGTGGCGAGCAACTTCCAGATGCTGCTGGAGCCGGAGTTGTGGTCCGAGCCGGCGCTGCTGCGCAGTCAGCAACAGACGTACCTGAGTGACGGGCTCGCCCTCGGTATTGTCCTGCTGGTGGTGCCGTTCGGCTTTATCGTCGGCAGGATCCTGCGCTCCCGACTGCTGACGGTGAATGCCGGCGCGGTACTCAGCTACATCCTGCTGAGCTGCATCCTCAACGGCTACCTGATCTACTGGCCCAGCGCACTGGGCTGGACACGCGAGCTGCTGACCTTCGCCAGTGCAACCTCGATCGTCCTGTTCCTGGCCTACATGCGCGTGCTATTGCAGGTTTCCCAACTGTCCAAGATCATTGGCTGGAGCTACTGGGTGCCGCTGTTGGGCTGTGTCATCGGCCGACTCTGGTGGCTCGAGGTCGATCCGGTCCAGGGCCCGCAGATCGTCCAGATATCGCTGTTGAGTTTCTACGGCGCGCTGCTCCCCACCTTGTTCATGGCATGGCGCAGGCGACTGGCCTACCACTGGATGGCATGGCTGGTGCCTGGGCTGTTGCTAGCGCAATTGCTGATGCGGATTTTCTTCCCCCAGGAACAGTTGCCCTGGCAATCGCCGGAAAGTAAATACAGCCTGTCGTCGACCCTGCCGGGCGTGGTGTTGCTGGTCTGTACGTTGGTCATGGAAGTCGCTCGCAGCCGTCACCGGGAAAGGCACGCATTGTCCACCCTCGAACAACAACGCCAGGCCGAGCACGAACGCCTGGAAAGCACCGTGGCGCTGCGCACCTCGCAGTTGCGCGAATCCCTCGAGGCGCGCAGTGCGTTGATGGCGCGGATCAGCCACGACCTGCGCTCGCCGCTGGTGCGCATCATCGATTACGCGCGCCTGCTGCACGCCGGGCCGAACCGCGACTACCCAGCCACCATCGAGCGCAACGCCCGCCAGCAACTGGAGCTGATCGACGAGATGCTCGAGTTCTCCCGGGGCGAGCTGGAGCAGATGCAACTGGCCCTCGCGCCGGGTTATCTGTACGGCTTCCTCCAAGAGATCGCAGACGAAGCGGGCTTCCTCGCCGCACGCCAGGGCAACAGCTTCAACGCGGTACTGGCGGATGACCTGCCACCGCTGGTGGAGGCCGACTTCAAACGGCTTCGGCAGGTGCTCATGAACCTTTTGGCGAACGCGGCGAAATTCACCCGCAACGGCCAGATTCGTTTCGAGGTGAACGGTGGCCCGGGTGCAACCGCAAACACCGTGGAACTGCGCTTCAGCGTGATCGACACCGGCATCGGCATCGACCCGCATGAATTCGAACAACTGCTGCAACCGTTCCGCCGCGGCCGCAATGCCCAGCGCTATGAGGGCAGCGGGCTGGGCCTGTCCATCGTCAGCCAATTGCTCGAACGCATGGACAGCCGCCTCGAACCTATGGCCACGGGGCAGGGCAGCCACTTCAGTTTTCGCCTGCAACTCAAATGCGCCGAAGAATACGAGCTGGAAAACGGCATCGTCGACAACAACGTCACGCCGCTCGATGGCGAGGGCAAACACGTGCTGCTGGTGGACGACATCGAGCAGAACAGCGAATGGCTCTACGACCTGCTGGCCGGCTACGGTTTCGACGTCAGCATCGCGGCCAGCGGCGAAAACGCCTTGGCCTGCCTGGCCGGACAACCGGTCGACCTGCTCATCAGTGATCAGATGATGCCCGGCATGGACGGTTGGGAACTGCTGCGACAGGTGCGCGACCGTGAGCATGATTTGCCCGTGATGCTTTATTCCGCGATCCCGCCACGCAAGCCGGAAGGTTACCCAGAAGACCTGGCCTTCGACGCGGTGCTGCTCAAGCCCGCCGACAGCCGCGAGTTGCTGGCGCGGATCAAGACGCTGGTTTGCCAGGACACGGCGCATCGCGCAATGGCTCGGGAGTTCTAGCATGCCGGGTCTGGGTTATCGGCTGCTCTTGCTTGGCGGTCTTGCAGCGTTGCCCTGGGCGTCGACCCAGGCCGAACAGGAGGCGCCCAGCGCCCTCACGCTCGATGCGACCACAGTCACCGCGCGCCGGCGCGAAGAAGACCCGCAAGACGTGCCGATCCCGATCAATGTCCTCTACGGTGATCAACTGGACGAGGCCGGACTGCACCGGCTGCAAGACATTCAACAACGGGTGCCCGGCCTGGTGGTTTCCGGCCACGACGCCCGTTATGCCGGCTTCGGCCTGCGCGGCTTCGGCGCGACGGCCTACAACGATGGCCTGGAAGGCAGCGTCGGCACCTACGTCGACGGCGTCTACCAGGCGCGCCAGGGCATGGCCTTCACCGAGTTGATGGACATCGAACGCATCGAAGTTTTGCGCGGGCCCCAAGGCACCTTGTTCGGCAAGAACACCACCGCCGGCGCACTGAACATCGTCACTCGCCAGCCGACGTTCCAGCCCGAAGCCAACCTCGAAGCCAGCTACGGCGAGCGCGGTTTGCGGGAGTATCGCGGCACGATGTCCGGGCCGCTGCAAGACGGCGTGCTGGCTGGCCGACTCAACGTGTTCGACAGCTCCAGCGAAGGCTCTGTGGAAAACCTGCAAGACGGCAGCCGCCTCGGCGACGCTGACAGCCAAGGCCTGCGCGGCCAATTGCTGTGGACGCCGAACAGCGACTTCAGCGCCCGCCTGATCGCCGACTACGCCGAGCAGAACGAAGCCGGCAACGTCCTGTTGGTAAATCACTACGGCGAGCAAACCCGCAAGCGCGCCAAATTCCTCGGTTATCCGTTGGCCGAGCCCGACCCCTACAAACGCGAATCCCGCATCGACGCCCCGGGCCATCCGCGCACCTTGCAGAACGGCGTGTCGCTGGAATTGAACTGGGACCTCGACGAGGCGATGCGCTTGACCAGCATCACCGCCTACCGCGACTGGGATTACCGCGCCGACCGCGATGGCGACAGTACCGCGCGCTCGGTGATGCAATCCGAAGCCGCATTGGACCATCGGCAGTTCAGCCAGGAATGGCGCCTGTCCGGCACGGCCGGCTCGTCCGTCGATTACGTCGCCGGCCTGTATTACCTGCGCCAACAACTCGACCGCCAGATCGACGTCGAATACGGCAAGGACGCCGCGTCCTGGTTCGTCGGCGATCAACTGGAACAGCTGAAGAAACTGGGCATCAACATCACTGATCCGAGCCAGGTGCCGGCCCTGTTGCTGGACGGTGCGCGGCAACGCTACGACGGCGAGCAGAAGGGTGATAGCCGAGCGGTTTTCGGCCAACTTTCCTGGCGCCCGATCGACCCGCTGGAACTCACTGGCGGCCTGCGCTACAGCCAGGAGCGCAAGGACGGCTGGATCTCCCGCGATGCCAGCAACCTCGCCCCGCTGACCGGCTTGCCCCCGGTGTTCCAGGCAGGTGGGCAATTGCTGCGGGACATCGCCCTCGGCGGCGCTTATTACCGAGAAGACTCGATCAAGGAAGACAACGTCTCCGGCCTGCTCAGCGCCAGCTACCGCTTCAGCGATGCGGTGATGGGCTACGTCAGCTGGTCGCGGGGCTACAAGGCCGGTGGCATCAACTTCGACGTGGTCGGCCCGTTCACCGCGCCGACCTTCGAGCCGGAACGCGCCACGTCCCTGGAAGTGGGCATGAAAACGCGCTTCTGGGACCAACGCGCGATGCTCGATCTCGCCGTCTACCAGACCGACGTCGACGACTACCAGGCGCTCACCTACAGCCCGCCCACATCGCTGTTCGCGCCGCCGCTGCGGGACAACCTGATCAACGTCGGCAAAGTTCGCCTGCGCGGCATTGAACTCGATTCAGCCTGGCAACTGACCCCGCAACTCACCGGACGCCTGGGCGTGGCCTGGAGCGATGCGCGCTACCGCAGCTTCCCCAACGGCCCGTGCCCGCCGGCCTCGGGCCAATGGACCTGCGACCTCAGCGGCGACCGCCTCTACAACGCGCCGGAATGGAACCTCAGCAGCGGCCTCGACCACACCCACCCGCTGCCCTACGGCCTGGAACTCTACAGCGGCGTCGACTACAGCTTCCGCACCGGCTACTACGGCACCCTCGAAGGTGGCGAGGGCAGCTATCAACCCAGCTACGGCCTCACCAACCTGCGCCTGGGCCTGCGCAGCCAGGACCGTGCCTGGGAAGTCGAAGGCTGGGTGCGCAACGTCTTCGACCGCAACTACATCACCGCCGTCTACTCACTGCTCGGCGCCGGCGACTACGGCGTCATGACCGGCAGCGAACGCACCGTCGGCAGCACCGTCAGACTTCGCTATTGAGCGAAATAAACCGCGTCGGACAAAACGCAAGGCGATTACCGCCAGCCTTCTTCGACAGATACATGGCCTGATCCGCCTTGCTGATCAACCCATCGATCTCATGCCCATGCTCAGGGTAAAACGCCACCCCGATACTCGCCGCGATCTCTACTTTTTGCGCACCAATCACAATCGGCGCATTCGCCGCCGCCAACATCCGCTTGAGCAGCGGCTCGCTTTCCTCCTCCGCGTGCAAACCCACGAGCCCGGCCACAAACTCATCACCCCCGAGCCGGGCCAACGTATCGCCTTCACGCAACGTCGCATTGATCCGCGCCGCGACAATCTGCAACACCCGATCCCCCCA
>NZ_JAOSHO010000315.1 GCF_025917275.1 Pseudomonas agronomica
GGGTGCGACGGTCGGGCCAGGGCAGCCAGCCGCGATTGACCAGCAGCCACAGCCCGCTGGCCTGGTCGAGGAACGGTTGCAGCAACTCGACGCCGACCTTGCCGTCGTGCTGGCGGTTATCCAGCAGGATGCTGTGCTCGGCGTCGAACTGGCCGTGCAGGGTGACCGGCCGAAAGGCCGGATCGGCGGTGTGCGCCAGTTCGGCGCTGTCCATCGGCGGCGCCACGCGGCGCTCGGCGTAGGTGTCCATGAGCACGCGCTTCTGCTCGCCGCGGCTCAATTGCCAGAACCCCAGGCACACCATCACCGGCACCAGCACGGCCACCACCAACGACGGCACGATGCCCGGCCGAAAGCCTTTCATGGCGTCGCCCGAAAGCTGTTCAACGGGATAGCTATACTCACGTGCATCGCGTCCCCCCGGAGTGTCCTCAATGCTCAAAGCAGCCATCGTCCTGATGCTGATCGCCACGATTGTCAGCCTGTTCAGCGGCTTGTTTTTTCTGGTCAAGGACGAAAGCGATTCCAATCGCTTGGTCATTGCCCTGGCGATTCGTGTCTCCCTGGCCGCTGTCACCGTCGGCTTGATCGCCTGGGGTTTTTTCAGTGGCCAGTTGGTCTCCCACGCGCCTTGGTAGGAATGCCTCAGAGCACGTAGACGAAGATGAAGAGGCCGATCCACACCACATCGACGAAGTGCCAGTACCAGCTCGCGGCCTCGAAACCGAACTGATGCTCGTTGTCGAAATGCCCCCGCATGATGCGCATCAGCATCACGAACAAGATGATCGTGCCGATGGTGACGTGGGCACCGTGGAAACCGGTGAGCATGAAGAACGTCGCGCCGTAGACGCCGGAGCCCAGGGTCAGGCCCAGCTCTTTATAGGCGTGCATGTATTCCTCGGCCTGGAAGCCCAGGAAGGCGCAGCCCAGCAGCACGGTGATCGCCAGCCATAGCTTGAGTGCGCCGCGATGGCCTTTTTTCAGCGCGTGGTGGGCGATGGTGACAGTGACGCTGGAACTGACCAGCAGCACCGTATTGAGCAGCGGCAAGCCCCAGGGGCTGATCACCTCCTTGGGCGCCGGGAAGAGTTTCGGATCGGGGTTGTGGCGCAGGGGCCAGGCGTATTCGAAGCTGGGCCAGAGCATGTGGGCCAGCCCTTTGGGGCCTTCGCCCGCCAAGGCCGGAGCCGAGATCATGCGCACGTAGAACAGGGCGCCAAAAAACGCGATGAAGAACATCACCTCGGAAAAGATGAACCAGCTCATGCCCCAGCGGAACGAGCGGTCGAGCTGCGCGCTGTACAAGCCTGCGCGGCTTTCCTTGACCACCGCGCCGAACCAGCCAAACAGCATGTAGGCCACCAGCAGGCCGCCGACGAAGAAAATCAGCGGCCCGTGGGATTCGGGACGCGCCGCCTTCAGGTCGTTGAACCAGGTCGCCAGGCCGTACACGGTGACGAACATCCCGACCGTGGCGATGATCGGCCATTTGCTCTGGGCCGGGACGTAATAGTGCTCATGAGTTGCCATTTATTGTTCTCCTTATCGGGCACGCTATCGGTCAGTGTTTACAGCCACCGGAGGATGACGAGCAGTGATATCGAACAGCGTGTAGGACAGCGTCAGGTGCTTCACTTCCTTGGGCATGTCCCGGTCGACGATGAAGCGCATGGGCATTTCGATGCGTTCGCCGGGTTGCAGCACTTGCTGGGTAAAACAAAAACATTCGGTCTTGTGGAAATACGCCGCCGCGGTGCTCGGCGAGATACTCGGCACCGCCTGGGCGCTCATCGGCCTGTCAGTAGGGTTGTGGGCGACGAACACCATCTCGTTGACCGCCCCTGGCTTGACCACCAACTGCTCGCCCTTGGGGTAGAAATCCCAGACCATGTCCACCGCGTTGGTCGACAGGAACTGCACGCGAACCTGGCGTGATTCATCAACGACCTGCTCGCCTTCGTACTGCCCGGCGGTCTTGCCGTTGATGCCGAACGCCTTGCACATCACGTCGTAGATCGGCACCAGGGCAAAGCCGAAGATGAACATGGCCACCACCACCAGCAGCAGGCGGGTGACCAGTTTCTTCAGCGAGATCGAATCAGCCATGGTTTTGAGCCTCTACCGAGAACCCTGTGGGAGCGAGCTTGCTCGCGATGGCGGTGTGTCTGACGCACCGAGTCGCTGCTATCGCGAGCAAGCTCGCTCCCACACAAGGCCCCGGTGTCATCTATTTCACTTCCGGCGGCGTGGTGAAGGTGTGATACGGCGCCGGCGACGGCACGCTCCACTCCAGGCCTTCGGCGCCATCCCACGGCTTGGCCGGTGCTGCGGGGCCGCCACGGATGGTCTTGATCACGATGAACAGGAAGAAGATCTGCGTGGTGCCGAACATGAACGCACCGATGGACGAGACCATGTTGAAGTCGGCGAACTGCAGGTTGTAGTCCGGAATCCGCCGGGGCATGCCCGCCAGGCCGACGAAGTGCATCGGGAAGAACGCCATGTTCATGCCGATGAACGAGAGCCAGAAGTGCAGCTTGCCGAGGGTTTCGTCGTACATGTGGCCGGTCCACTTCGGCAGCCAGTAGTAGGCCGAGGCGAAGATCCCGAAGATCGCGCCGGGCACCAGCACGTAGTGGAAGTGCGCGACCACGAAGTAGGTGTCCTGGTACTGGAAGTCCGCTGGGGCGATGGCCAGCATCAGCCCGGAGAAACCGCCGATGGAAAACAGGATCACGAACGCCACGGCGAACAGCATCGGCGTCTCGAAGGTCAGCGAGCCCTGCCACATGGTGCTGGCCCAGTTGAATACCTTCACCCCGGTGGGCACGGCGATCAGCAGGGTCGCGTACATGAAGAACAGCTCGCCCACCAGCGGGATGCCGACCACGAACATGTGGTGCGCCCAGACGATGAACGACAGGAACGCAATGGCGGCGGTGGCGTAGACCATCGACGTGTAGCCGAACAGCGGCTTGCGCGAAAACGCCGGGATGATCGAGCTGACGGCACCGAAGGCCGGCAGGATCATGATGTACACCTCGGGGTGGCCGAAGAACCAGAACACGTGCTGGAACAAGACCGGGTCACCGCCACCGGCGGCACTGAAGAAGCTGGTGCCGAAGTGGATGTCCATCAGCATCATCGTCACGCAGCCGGCCAGCACCGGCATCACCGCGATCAGCAGGAACGCGGTGATCAGCCAGGTCCAGACGAACAGCGGCATTTTCATCAGGGTCATGCCGGGGGCACGCAGGTTGAGGATGGTGGCGATCACGTTGATCGCGCCCATGATCGAGCTGATGCCCATCAGGTGGATGGCGAAGATGAAGAACGTCACGCTTTCCGGCGCATAGGTGGTGGACAGCGGCGCGTAGAAGGTCCAACCGAAGTTCGGCCCGCCGCCCGGGGTGAACAGCGTCGAGACCAGCAGCAGGAACGCCGCCGGCAGCAACCAGAAGCTGAAGTTGTTCATGCGCGGCAGGGCCATGTCCGGCGCACCGATCATCAACGGGATCATCCAGTTGGCGAGGCCGACGAACGCCGGCATCACTGCACCAAAGACCATCACCAGGCCGTGCATGGTGGTCATCTGGTTGAAGAATGCCGGCTCCACGATCTGCAGGCCGGGTTGGAACAGCTCGGCGCGGATCACCATGGCGAACGAGCCGCCCAGCAGGAACATGGAGAAGGCGAACCACAGGTACAGGGTGCCGATGTCCTTGTGGTTGGTGGTCAGTACCCAGCGCATCAGGCCCTTGGCGGGGCCGTGGGCGTGGTCGGCGCCGGCATGACCGTGGTCATCGATCACAGCACTCATGTCCTGTCTCCTTCGAGCGAGTGGGCTGGACGGCGCGGGGCAGTGAGCCCCGACCGGTTGCGGGAACAAGCGTCAGGCCGGCTCATTTGCTTTGCGCCTGTTTGAGTTCCAGCACTTCTTTAGGCGTAACCATGTCGCCCTTGTTGTTGCCCCAGGCGTTGCGTTCATAGGTCACGACCGCGGCGATATCGACTTCCGACAACTGTTTGCCGAATGCCGCCATGGCGGTGCCGGGCTTGCCGTGGAAGACGAGGCTCAAGTGGTCAGCCTTGGGCCCGGTGGCGATCTTCGAACCCTTGAGTGCCGGGAACATCGGCGGCAGGCCCTGGCCTTCGGCCTGGTGACAGGCCACGCAGGTGGTGTGGTAGATCTTGTCGCCACGCTCCTTGAGTTCGTCCAGGGTCCATTCCTTGGTGGTCAGCTCCTTGAGCTGCGCGGCTTCGGCCTTGCGTTCGCCCAGCCATTTCTCGTAGTCGGGCTTGCTCTTGACCTCGACCACGATCGGCATGAAGCCATGGTCCTTACCGCACAGCTCGGCGCATTGGCCGCGATAGATGCCGGGCTTGTCGACGCGGGTCCAGGCTTCGTTGACGAACCCGGGAATCGCGTCGCGCTTGACCGCGAAGGCTGGCACCCACCAGGAGTGGATCACGTCGGCGGAGGTCACCAGGAAGCGCACCTTGGCATCGACCGGCAGCACCAGCGGCTTGTCGACCTCCAGCAGGTAATGCTCGCCCTTGGCGCTCTGGTTATGGATCTGTTCGGTGGGGGTGGTCAGGTTGCTGAAGAACTCGACGTCCTGGCCCAGGTATTTGTAGTGCCACTTCCACTGGTAGCCGGTGATCTGGATATCGATGTCCGACTCGCTGGAGTCGTACATCTTGATCAGCGTGGCGGTGGCCGGAATCGCCATCAGCACGAGGATCAGGAAGGGCACGATGGTCCAGAGGATCTCGACGCGGGTGTTTTCGTGGAAGTGCGCGGCGTTCTGGCCGGTTGAGCGGCGGTGCATCATCATCGACCAGAACATGGCGCCGAAGACGATGATGCCGATGACCACACAGATCCAGAAGATGGTCATGTGCAGGTCGAAGACTGCGTTGCTGATCTGTGTGGCTCCAGGCGCCATATTCACAGTCCAGGCCGCTTGCGCCTGGCTGAAAATCGACCACAACAGGAGGCCCATCCATACGTGTGGATGTCGCGTCATTGCGGGTTCCCCTTATCGTTCTTGTTATCCCGTAGGCGTAACGCCTGCGGCAAGGGATCGGCTTTTCAGACTGCTTAATTGACTCGCCGCGCCTTGCTGCACATGCAATCGGGTGTCATCAGCTAACTCCATTCCAACCCGAGTATAGACAGCACCTGCAACCTCGCAACGCGATGGCGTAAATCGTTTGAAACAGCCGGGGCTTGCGCTAGAGCCCACGAATGGAGAAGGATGCAAACCTGATGATGGCAAACCGATATAACGGCGACGTAGCAAGGAAGGAGCGGTTATGAAAAATAGGTCTTAGGAGTCTTTTTGCGCCAGCTAAGTTATGTCATTCCTATTTCATTGCCTTTGTTTCCTGGAGTTGTCATGAACACCGCCGCATTGCGCGAGCAGATCCAAAAAGCCCAACAACACGAAGCCGAGACCGGCCAGTTGACCCGTCAGTTGGAAGCCCAGCTGCCGCACTTGCACCGTGCCATTCAACTGCCGGACGCGAACGCCAACGATGTCCTGGCGCGTTTTGTCGCCGCCTACATCGACGAAGTGCCCGATCTGCTGGACGCGGCCAACGACGTTGCGAGAGAGGCGGGTATCGAATCGCAGATCAAACCGGTATTGAAGATCGCCGAGCAGTACTTCCTCCAGCCACCGACCATCATGGCCGGGCATGTCGGGCTCGACAGCCTGCTGGATGAAGCCTATCTGGCGCACCGCTTCGTCGAAGAGGTCAACGACCTCTACATCAAGCATTTCGGCCAGCCGCTGATCCCCTTGGACATGACGGTCGCCAACCTGATCGCCCACCAGCTGATCGGTGAGGCATTCGCCAACCAGCTCGATGAAGTGGTGCATCACACGTTCGATGAGATGCTCAACGACGAGACGTTTGCGTTGGAGTCGGTGGAAGCCTATCGCGAGAAACTCAGCAGCCCCGAGACCGGCGCAGCCTGGAAGCGCTGGCCATGCATGTCCCGCCGCTTGGGCGTGGGCCTGGAGCTGGACCAGCCGGCGGCTTGATCCATCAGGCACACGTAAACCTCTGTGGG
>NZ_JAOSHO010000316.1 GCF_025917275.1 Pseudomonas agronomica
CCCCACCCCCGGCGAGACGCAGACCTTGGCCTCGGCCAACAGCTTCTTGGCGAATTCCAGTGACCCCAAGTGCGCGTAGGCCTCGGGGATCTTGGCCCAGACGTACATCGACGCCTTTGGATTTTCCACCATCCAGCCCAGCTCATGCAGGCCCTTGACCAGCACATTGCGGCGTTGGCGGTATTGCTCGGCGATATCGCGCACGCATTGCTGGTCGCCTTCGAGGGCGGCGATGGCGGCGACTTGCAGCGGGGTGAAAGTGCCGTAGTCGTGGTAGCTCTTGATCCGCGCCAGGGCGCTGACCAGTTCCGGGTTGCCGACCATGAAACCGATGCGCCAGCCAGCCATGTTGTAGCTCTTGGACAGGGTGAAGAATTCCACCGCGATGTCTTTCGCGCCGGGCACCTGCATGATCGACGGGGCTTTCCAGCCGTCATAGACGATGTCGGCGTAGGCCAGGTCGTGGATCACCAGCACGTCGTATTGCTTGGCCAGGGCGATCACCCGCTCGAAAAAGTCGAGCTCCACGCATTGCGCGGTCGGGTTGGAGGGGAAGCCGAGGATCATCATCTTCGGCTTGGGGATCGAGCCGCGAATGGCCCGCTCCAACTCGTCGAAAAAGTCCACGCCGGGCACCAGCGGCACCGAACGCACCTGGGCGCCGGCGATCACCGCGCCGTAAATGTGGATCGGATAGCTGGGGTTGGGCACCAGCACCGTGTCGCCCTGGTCCAGGGTGGCCAGCATCAAGTGCGCCAGGCCTTCCTTGGAGCCGATGGTGACGATGGCTTCGCTTTCCGGGTCGATATCGACTTCGTAGCGGTCCTTGTACCAGCGCGAAATGGCGCGGCGCAGGCGTGGGATGCCTTTGGACGTGGAGTAGCCGTGGGTGTCTTCACGCTGGGCGACGGTGACCAGTTTTTCCACGATGTGCGGGGGCGTGGCGCCGTCAGGGTTACCCATGCTCAAGTCGATGATGTCTTCGCCGCGCCGACGCGCAGCCATCTTCAGCTCGGCAGTGATATTGAATACGTACGGGGGGAGTCGATCGATGCGCGCAAAGCGGCGCGGCGAACCTTGTTCGGCCATTGTTGCCTCGAGATACGTGAGCGCCCGGAACCGTCCGAGCGACGTTGGCCACTGCGGTGGCCTGCGGCGCAAGATAATCGGGCTGATATCAGATTGTCCAGTAGCCGCGTCGAACTATTTTCGACGACACTGTTGCCCCGGCGACGGTGCCATCGAAGGCCCGTGGATCGGTGAACACTGCACACCCAATCTTGATGGAACGAATGATGGAATTTTCCAGCGGCTTCCTGCTGAGCCTTTCGCTGTGCCTGGACATTGGCGTGGCCAATATCGCGATGATTACCCTGGCGATGCAGCGCGGCTATTTCCAAGGCTTTGCCCTGGGCCTGGGCACCTGTGTGGGGGATTTGATCTATGCGGTCCTGGCGCTGGCCGGGATGACTGTGTTGTTGCAATACGACACGGTGCGCTGGGTGCTGTGGATTGGCGGCTCGGTCCTGTTGTTGTACTTCGCCGCGAAGATGGTTCATTCAGCGATCTATCATCATGCGGTGTTGGCCGAGGCCGGCGAGACCCGAGGCAACTCGCCGCGGCAGGAATTTTTCCGTGGGATTTTCCTCGCCATGTCATCTCCGAGCGCCATTCTCTGGTTCGCGGCGGTGGGCGGGACGCTGATCGCCCGCTCCGGTGGTGGCACTGTGCTCAGTTCGGCGTTGTTCCTGGGAGGATTTCTCAGCGCCGGGTTGCTTTGGAGCGCAGGTCTGTGCCTGGCGGCGACCCAGGGCGGAAAATTGTTGGGGGACAAATTGCTGCGCTACTCCTATTGGGCATCCGCGGCGATCTTCTGTTATTTCGCCGTGTATGTGATTGTTTCTGGTTACAACGAGTTTGTAGGAAAATCCGTCACGGCCGTTGTGCCCGGCCTTTGACAAGCGAAACGGCCTGGCAATCACGGTTTGGCTTCTATACTGCCAAGCCCCGACTTCAAGTTTTCCGGAGTGTTGAAGCAATGGAAACGCAAAAACGCGTTAACGCAGGCGAGCCGCGCTTTGAACAGGGACGCTTTCAGCTAATCGCCGGTTTCGGCGCGCGTTTTACCCAGGACACCGCCCAAGACATCCCGCTGCTCTGGGAAAAATTCCTGCCTTGGCTCGGCAAGGTGCCGGGGCAGAAAAACGAAGTCACCTACGGGGTGTGTTGCAATCCGGACGGCAAGGGAGGCTTCGAATACATTGCCGGGGTGGAAATCAGCCGGCTCGACGACCTACCCGAACAATACCGCTGGATAGAGGTCCAGCCCGGACCGTACGCGGTGTTCGAGCACAAGGGGGCGCTGAAAAATCTGCCGGATACGTTCCAGTACATCTGGAAAGAATGGCTTCCGAAGTCCGGCCACCAGGCGGCGGACGAGCCGGAATTCGAGCGCTACAGTGAAGACTTCAATCCCCGGACCGGCGAAGGCAGCCTGGAAATCTGGATTCCCCTCAAGCCAAAGTAACCCGCCCTATGCGTCCTCAGGCGCGAAGAGGATTATTCAATACAGGCTGGCCTGCACCCGCGCAGGTGTCTCACGGTCATAAGCCTCGGCATCGAACCCCTCATTCAAACGCTTATGGATCGCTCCGGCGCTGGGAACTGCCGAGCGATCAAGGTAGCGCTCAGGGTTCCAGAGCTCTGAGCGTACGATAGCCTTGGAGCAATGAAAAAACGCCGCTTCGATCGCGATCAGCAGTACCGTGCGAGGCAACTTCCCCTTGACAGCGAAGCGCTCGAGCAGCTCGGGTTCGACGCTGATGCGCGCGGTGCCGTTGACTCGCAACGTCTCACCGATTCCGGGGATGATGAACAGCAGGGACACCCGAGGGTCATGAAGGACGTTGCGTAGGGTGTCGATGCGGTTATTGCCCGGGCGGTCGGGGAGCGCCAGAGTGTGTTCGTCGAGGATCTGCACGAAACCCGGTGCGTCGCCACGGGGCGAACTGTCCAAGCCATCAGGCCCTGCCGAGCCGATGATCACCATTGGCGAGGCCCGGACCATCGCCTGGTAATCCTCGTTGAGAAAAGGGATCTGTTTGCGCACTGCCCGCTCATGGGGCTGGCCGTAGATCGCTTCCAGATGTTCAATCGAGGTCAACATGGATCAGTCCTCCCGGCGGCTGATCCGCCTGGTTGAAACACTAACCCCATCCGCCGCTCATAACCGATGCGGCCTTTGTAGGCTTCTCCGCTGTCGACCCAGCCCAGCCGGGCGTAAAGGCCGATGGCCGAGTCGTTGTCGGCATCGACCGAAAGCTCCAATCCCTTGATTTCCGGCCACGCTGCCCGTGCCACGGCGGGTAGTGCTTGCAGGCAGGCCTTGCCATAGCCCTTGCCCTGGGCGCGGTGGTCGACTTGCAAGGCGTGCAGGGTGGCGCTGTGTTCGTTGGCCCAGGCGGGCAGCACGGGCGGGCGCTTGAGCAGCAGGAACGCCACCGGCACCTCGCCGGCCAGCAAGGCGAAACCCTTGACCCCTGGGCCGGGCTTGGACAGCAGGGTGTGCAACGCGCCGTGGATGTCGCCGGAAAACTTGATTTGTTCAGGGTGGATTTCGATGGATTCGACCTGTTGCCGTTGCAGCGGGGTCAGGTCTTCATAAGGCACGAGCTGGGCGGTCATCAAAACGTCCGTTGTTTGCCGACAGAATGGGCCTTGGATTCTAGCGAAATTTTTTCTTTGGATTATTTTTGTTTGGCTGTCGATTCGCCGTTTCTCCAAACGACAAAGGATGTCTCTAACAAAAAAACTGCGGAGAACCACCATGAACACCCAAGCTACCGAAACCGAAATCCAGGCGCTGATCGACACCTATCGCCAGGCTGTCATGGCCAAGGACGTGGAAAAAGTCATGGCGCTCTACGACGACAACATTGTCTCGTTCGACGCCATCCAGGCCCTGCAATTCAAGGGCAAGGTCGCCTACCGGGCGCACTGGGAGGCCTGCATGGAAATGTGCCCCGGCCCGCACAAGTTCGATTTCCATCAGGTGCAGATCACGCCAGCCGACACTATCGCGTTCGCCCACTGGCTGGCCTATTGCGGCGGCACCAATGACAAAGGCGAGGAGCAGGCTTGCTGGATGCGCGTAACGGCGTGCTACAAACGTTCGGCCGGGCAGTGGAAAATCGTCCATGAGCACTGGTCGGCGCCGTTCGATCCGATGGCCGGGACGGCGATTTTCGACCTGCAGCCCTGAGCGGCTGCGGTGCGCTCCTGCCATCCTTGTCGATCAGTCCGATCACGGAGTTTTCCATGAAGTATTTATGCCTGGTGTACAGCAACGAACAGGTCCTGCATGACTCGCCGGACAGTCCCGAGGACGCCGAGTGCATGGCCTACGCCGAATCGATCCAGGGCAGCGGCCGGATGATCGCGGCCGAAGCCCTGGAGTCGGTGCAGACCGCCACCACGGTGCGCATGCGCGGCGGCAAGCTGTCGATTACCGATGGCCCGTTCGCCGAAACCAAGGAGCAACTGGCGGGTTTCTACCTGATCGACGCCAAGGATTTGAACGAAGCCATCCAGGTTGCCGGCAACATACCGGCGGCCCGGGTTGGCTGCGTCGAGGTCCGGCCCGTGCGGCAACTGAATCCCTGAACATTCATCTCCACAGGAGCGCTTTCATGAGGCTTGAGCCTGTTTCCCGCCTGGCCATCAGGCCGATGACCCAAGGCCTGTCCGCCTGATGCCGGCCGAAGCGGTCAAGGCGCGGGTCGAGCAGGTTTATCGCCAGGATTCGCGGCGGATCCTGGCGACCCTGATTCGCCTGCTGGGGGATTTCGATCTCGCTGAAGAAGCCCTGCACGAGGCCTTCTTCATCGCGGTCGAGCGCTGGCAGCGCGACGGTGTGCCAGATAACCCGCGGGCGTGGCTGGTTTCGGCCGGACGCTTCAAGGCAATCGACAGCCTGCGTCGGCGGGCGCGCTTCGCCGCTTCGCAGCCCATGCTGATTGCCCAGCTCGAAGAATTGGAACAAACCGAATGGAGCGATGAAGACGTGGAAGACGATCGGCTGCGGCTGATTTTCACTTGTTGTCATCCGGCCCTCGCGGCAGATGCACAGGTGCCGTTGACCCTGCGTGAAGTCTGCGACCTCACCACCGAGGAAATCGCCCGGGCCTTTCTTGCCGCGCCTGCGGCCATCGCCCAGCGCATCGTGCGAGCCAAGGCAAAGATTCGCGACGCGAAGATTCCCTATCAGGTGCCGTCCCGCACGGAGCTGCCTGAGCGGCTCGACAGTGTGCTTCGGGTCATTTACCTGGTGTTCAACGAGGGCTATTCGGCATCGATGGGCGCCGAATTGACCCGCGAAGACCTGACCCGCGAAGCCATTCGCCTGGCGCGCCTGTTGATGGAGTTGTTGCCGGAAGCTGAAGTCATGGGGTTGCTGGCGTTGATGCTGCTGCACGAGTCGCGGCGACCGGCACGAACCTCAATGACCGGCGAGTTGGTTCTGCTGGACGAGCAGGACCGGTCGCTGTGGGATCGCGCAATGATCACCGAAGGCTGCGCCATGGTCGAGGCGGCGCTCAATACCCGGCGGTTCGGGCCTTATTGCCTGCAAGCGGCGATCGCTGCGGTGCACGCCGAAGCACCGACGGCGCAAGAGACTGACTGGCCGCAGATCGTCGGCCTCTACGACGTACTCTTGCGCGCGGTGCCATCACCGGTGATCGAACTCAACCGGGCGGCCGCCCTGGCCAAGCGCGACGGGCCCCAGGCTGGATTGAACCTGGTCGACGGGATATTGGGCAGGGGCGAATTGACCGACTATCACCTGGCCCATTCGGCACGGGCGGAGTTCTGTCGGCAGTTGGGGCGGGTTGAAGAGGCGAGGGTGGCGTACCGGCGTGCACTTGAACTGACGCAGCAGTTGCCGGAGCGACGGTTTATCCAAGCACGGCTTGCCGGGTTGCCATGATGAACTACTGTGGGAGCGGCGGTGCGCCGCTCCCACAAAGGGAACTGATGGCAGACCTCGGATTTTCGAAACACCGAAAACCACT
>NZ_JAOSHO010000317.1 GCF_025917275.1 Pseudomonas agronomica
CCTGTGGGAGCCGAGCTTGCTCGCGATGACGGCGGCACATCCAACAGATGTGTCAACCGATCATCGTTATCGTGAGCAACTCACTCCGCCGGTCAGCCGAAGAACCAGTAGCAAACCCCGATAGCCGCCACCACGCCGGCCAATTCAGCCAGCAGCGCGCAGCCCACCGCATGGCGCGCGCGCTGGATGCCCACGGCGCCGAAATACACAGCCAGCACGTAGAAGGTGGTTTCGGTGCTGCCCTGGATGGTCGCGGCCACCAGGGACGGGAAGCTGTCCACCCCGGACGTCTTCATGGTTTCGATCAGCATCGCCCTGGCCGCACTGCCGGAGAACGGCTTGACCATGGCCGTCGGCAGCGCGTCGACAAATCGCGTGTCCAGGCCCGCCCATTGCACCAGGTGGCGAATGCCGTCCAGGCCGAAATCCAGCGCTCCCGAGGCCCGCAACACACCCACCGCGCAAAGCATCGCCACCAGGTAGGGCAACAGGCTCTTGGCAACGTCGAAGCCTTCCTTCGCGCCTTCGACGAACGTTTCGTACACCTTGACCTTGCGCAGCGCGCCCACCACCAGGAACAGGATGATCAAGCCGAACAGCGTCAGGTTGCCCAGGATCGACGACAGCCCCGCCAGCGCGGTGGCCGAGAGCGTCGCCAACAACGCCATGAAGCCGCCCAGCGCCAGCGCACCTGGAATCAGATAAGCCAGCACCACCGGATCCCACAGGCGCAGCCGTTGCACGAACGCCACGGACAGCAGCCCCACCAAGGTCGAAGCGCTGGTGGCGAGCAGGATCGGCAGGAACACCAGGGTCGGGTCCGGCGCGCCTTGCTGGGCGCGGTACATGAAGATCGTGACGGGTAGCAGGGTCAAGGACGACGCGTTCAACACCAGGAACAGGATCTGCGCGTTGCTGGCGATGGTCGGGCTGGGGTTGAGGTCTTGCAGGGCACGCATGGCCTTGAGGCCGATGGGCGTGGCAGCGTTGTCCAGGCCCAGGCCGTTGGCGGCGAAGTTGAGGGTGATCAGGCCAATCGCCGGGTGGCCGGCGGGCACTTCCGGCATCAAGCGCAGGAACAGCGGGCCAAGGGCCTTGGCCAGCCAGTCGACGATGCCGGCTTTTTCAGCGATGCGCAGGAAGCCCAGCCACAGGGTCAGGGTACCGAACAACAGGACCATGACCTCGACCGACAGCTTGGCCATGGCAAAGATGCTTTCCACCATGGCGGCGAAAATCCCGGCGTTGCCGCCGATCAACCACTGCGCCACCGCCGACACGGCTGCCACGATAAAGAAGCCAAGCCACAGGCCATTGAGCATCGGTTAATCCCCCGGAAGATGCCGCGAATGATAGCGGGGCTGGCAGAAACGACAAACCCCGGATTTCCCCGGGGTTTGGTTGGCACTGCATAGATGATCAATGGAGCCCTGTGGGAGCGAGCTTGCTCGCGATTGCGTCGGATCCGTCACCATTGTTGTTGACTGACACGCAGCCATCGCGAGCAAGCTCGCTCCCACAATGACCGGGGTGTTCAGGCACTTTTTTGCTGGCCCGAACGCCCTTCAGGATCAACGGCTGGAAGTTTCCCCCGCCGGCAGCGGCTCCTTGCTGCGCCAGTGCGGCAGGGAGTTCCAGTAGCGCTGGCCCTTGGCATCGTCGTACATGCCTTCCCAGCGGGAAATGACCAGCACGGCCAGGGCGTTGCCGATCACGTTCAGCGCTGTACGGGCCATGTCCATGATGCGGTCGACACCGGCAATGAACGCCAGGCCTTCCAGCGGAATGCCAACGCTGCCCAACGTGGCCAGCAGCACCACGAACGATACGCCCGGCACGCCAGCGATACCCTTGGACGTCACCATCAAGGTCAATACCAGCATCAATTGCTGACCGATGGACAAGTCGATGCCATACAGCTGGGCAATGAAGAGCGCCGCGATGCTCTGGTACAGGGTCGAACCGTCAAGGTTGAACGAATAACCGGTGGGCACCACGAAGCTGCAAATGGCTTTCGGCGCTCCGTAGGCTTCCATCTTCTCGATCACCCGTGGCAACACGGTTTCGGAACTGGCGGTGGAGTAGGCCAGCACCAGCTCATCCTTGAAGATACGCATCAGCTTGATCACCGAGAAACCGAACAGGCGGGCGATCAGGCCCAGCACCACAAAGGCGAAGAAGGCGATGGCGACGTAAACCAGGATGACCAGCTTCGCCAGCGGCAACAGGGACGCGAAACCGAAGTTGGCGACGGTCACCGCGATCAGGGCAAACACACCGACCGGCGCGTAGCCCATGATCATGTGGGTGACCTTGAACATGCTCTCCGATACGCCCTGGAACATTTTCACCAGCGGATCACGCAGGTCCGATTGCAAGCTGGACAAGCCGAGGCCGAACAGGACGGAGAAGAAAATGATCGGCAACATCTCGCCGCGAGCGACGGCGGCGAAGATGTTCGACGGGATCAGGTTGAGGATCGTCTGCACGAACGCATGCTCATGCTGGACCTCGGCGGCCGTGGCCTGGTACTTGGAGATGTCCACCGTACCCAGCGTGCTCATGTCGATGCCGCTGCCCGGCTGGAAGAAGTTCGCCAGCAGCAGGCCGACGACGATGGCGATGGTCGTGACGATTTCAAAGTAAATGATGGTCTTGAAACCGATCCGCCCGAGTTTCTTGGCGTCACCGACCCCGGCAATGCCGACGATCAGCGAAGAGATCACGATCGGGATCACGATCATCTTGATCAGACGGATAAAGATATCGCCCGCCGGTTGCAGCACGTTACTGATCCACCAGGCCTTCTCGGCACTGAAGTGGTTGAGTAGCGCACCGATTGCAATCCCGAGCACCAGACCGATCAGGATTTGCCAGGCGAGGCTTAGTTTTGCCTTCTTCATATCATTACCCTTACTTCAGTTGGACTCGGGCAGCAGTGTCAACGGACGGCCAAAATGGCGATGCGAAGTCGTGCTGCTGCCCCCGTGTAACGTCACCCGAGCGCCCACGACGGCTCGCTGGCAGGCGAAAAAAGGCGCAACTATTGCCACGCGAGTGGGGATCGTCTAATGCCGTAACCGCCTACCCCATGCCGAATCGGCATGAGATTTCCCAAGTGAAACGTGCGTCCCAATCGATTAAAAAGCGACACTTCAGCAGGCATAAACGCCGTCAGCCGGCCATTTCAGCGTAGCCGTGCGCTGCTCTGATGGCTGGAGCGTCGATGAAAGGATCGAGCGTTGGAGTCCACTGGGGAGGAAAAATGGCGGGCGCATTCTCCGATATACGGTCGGCGTTGGGACAGTGACATTCGTCCAACAGGACAATATGCCGCAGCGCCTGGCGGGTTCTGTCAGGAAAGACAGCCAGCCGCTCTAACGTGAGCATCAAGCTCTCCGCAAGTTCGCCAAGCCATCAAGACTTTGCGAACTTGCGTCGCAGCTTTTACCTGACCCGGCCCTTGCGCAGGCACCCCTTGTGCCCGTAGGTCACTCCGACCCTTTTTGGTCAGAGCGTCCCAGCCCCCTGGTCATGCTTTGGCCCTCCTCGGGCCTCGCAAAGAGAAAGGCAGGGCTGCCTTTCCCGTTCTCAAGTCTCAGTACCAATTCGGATCTTTTTTCAGCTGTTCCATTAACAGTTCTTGCATACCTTCATCGGGATTGCCGAGAAAGCGATAGTCTGCGTGGCGGGTCGGCGATTTGTCGGCCGGCAGTCCGGCAGGCACTTCAACCAGCAAGGCGTAGGCTTCGTCCTTGTCGAAACTGAACGCCACGAACAGGCGCTTGTTTCGGCACGTTGCCTGGGTTTCGCACAGCGGCCCCACCAGGTATTTGTCTCCGTCCTCTTCGACGGCATTCATCTGTTCGGCATCGCCCGTCAGGTTCATCACCCATTCGGGCAGACGCTCTTCCTTTTTGACCACTTGCTGCCAGGTCTGGCGGTATTGCGGGTCTGCCTCAAGCAGTTGATTGACCCGCATCTGTCCGTCATTGGCAGCCAGTGCCATGGCGCTGCCGCCCAACAGCAGGGCGGCGGCCAGTCCTTTTAATGACGCGCTCATTGTCAGCCTCGGCCGCGACGACCAAAAAAGAACGAAGCGATGAACATCACCAGGAACACGACAAAGAGAATCTTGGCGATGCCCGTGGCGGTGCCTGCGATACCACCGAAGCCCAATACCGCAGCGATGATGGCAATGATCAGGAAGGTAATTGCCCAGCTCAACATGGTGATTCTCCTTACGCTTTTCTACTTAGTTGGGGTATGGCGATGATGGTTCCGGCACGACGGACGACCGGTCCATCGGGTTTAGAACACCCAGCGCTCCTCACGAGGCATGTCGGTAAGAGGCTGCGTTTGGTCGACCTCCATCATTCGCATCGAGGCGGACGCCTCGGCGACACTGCTGACCGCGCTGAAATGCGTTTGGGGAGCTCGTTGAATCGATACCAGTGGCGCTTCCGGCTGTTGGCTTTCATGCCACAACATGAGTTGCTGGCCTGCCACGAGGGTGATCAGCAGTGCGACGACAGCCCACAGCCCTTGTTGGATGGACAGGGCAGTGATGCGAAATTGGGCGGCACGTTGACGATTCATCCTGGAATTCCTCCCCACCCTGGCGGTGATCTGGTTGAGGCGCTTGGCGCCATGTTGATCTGGATATTGCAGTCCGCATGCCAGAACCATAACCCATTAAAATACTTTTAAAATCAACTAGTTATGACATATAGCGGAAGAGCTCAGGGCGCATCCTGCACGATGGGCCCGAGCGGAGTCGTGCGTTATGCACGAATCAGGGAAGGAGAAGCACAGGATTCTTTTTTTGAATTGCCGGTGGGAAATAGATGTCGGAATGAGCGAACCGAACCGAAGGCTCCGGGCGGGGCGGAAAAAAAGATGAAAATCAGGCTTTTAGACGCCAGAGGTCCACAGAAGCCTGTTCGATGAGTAATATTCGACCAGAATGGACCATGCAACTTGCCCGATTTTTCTGACACTAATCATCATCATTCATTAAGGAGCGTAGGAAAAATGGAATCCGCCACTGAGCATCAAGGCCGCATTCTGCTGGTGGACGATGAGTCCGCCATCCTGCGTACCTTCCGTTATTGCCTTGAAGACGAAGGCTATTCCGTCGCCACCGCCAACAGCGCCGCCCAGGCCGAAGCCCTGCTGCAACGCCAAGTGTTCGACCTGTGCTTTCTCGACCTGCGACTGGGCGAGGACAATGGTCTCGATGTACTGGCGCAAATGAGGATCCAAGCGCCGTGGATGCGGGTCGTCATCGTCACGGCCCATTCCGCCGTGGACACCGCTGTCGATGCGATCCAGGCTGGGGCCGCCGACTATCTGGTCAAGCCATGCAGCCCGGATCAACTGCGCCTGGCGACGGCCAAGCAACTGGAAGTACGCCAGTTATCCGCCAGGCTCGAGGCCCTGGAAGGGGAGATCCGCAAGCCGAAGGACGGCCTCGACTCCCACAGTCCGGCCATGAAAGTCGTGCTTGAAACGGCCCGCCAGGTTGCCAGCACCGATGCCAACATTCTTATCCTTGGCGAATCCGGCACCGGTAAGGGTGAGCTGGCGCGGGCTATCCATGGCTGGAGCAAGCGCGCAAAGAAATCCTGCGTCACCATCAACTGCCCTTCGTTGACCACCGAACTGATGGAAAGCGAGTTGTTCGGCCACAGCCGCGGCGCGTTTACCGGCGCCAGCGAGAGCACATTGGGGCGGGTTAACCAAGCCGATGGCGGTACGTTGTTTCTCGACGAAATCGGCGATTTTCCTCTCACGTTGCAGCCAAAATTGCTTCGATTCATTCAGGACAAAGAGTATGAAAGGGTCGGCGACCCGGTCACCCGACGTGCTGACGTACGGATTCTGGCCGCCACCAACCTCAACCTCGAAGACATGGTGCGCGACGGACGTTTTCGTGAGGACCTGCTGTATCGCTTGAACGTCATCACCTTGCACCTGCCGCCATTGCGCGAGCGGGCCGAGGATATCCTGACCCTCGCTGATCGCTTCCTGGCGCGCTTCGTC
>NZ_JAOSHO010000318.1 GCF_025917275.1 Pseudomonas agronomica
TGTGGGAGCGAGCTTGCTCGCGAAGAAGGCGGCGCGGTCTTGAGCTACAACACCATCGCCGCCACCCAACCAAACGCCAGCAGCGGCAAGTTGTAGTGGAGGAAGGTCGGGACCACGGTGTCCCAGATATGGTGGTGCTGGCCATCGATGTTCAGGCCGGAAGTCGGGCCCAAGGTCGAGTCCGAGGCCGGCGAGCCTGCATCGCCCAGCGCGCCTGCGGTGCCGACGATGCAAACGATCGCCAGCGGGCTGAAGCCCAGCTGCAGGCACAGCGGCACGAAGATGGTCGCCAGGATCGGCACCGTGGAGAACGACGAGCCGATGCCCATGGTCACCAGCAACCCCACCAGCAACATCAATAGCGCACCAACGCCCTTGTTGTGGCCGATCCAGGCCGCCGAGGTTTCCACCAGGCTCTGGACCTCGCCGGTGGCCTTCATCACTTCGGCGAAGCCCGAGGCCGCGATCATAATGAAACCGATCATTGCCATCATCTTCATGCCTTCGGTGAACAGATCATCGGTCTCGCGCCAGCGCACGACACCCGAGACCGAGAAGATCAGGAAGCCGGCCAGCGCACCGATGATCATCGAATCGAGCAGCAGCTGGATGGCGAACGCCGCCGCGATCGCCAGCCCCGCCACCAGCAGGCTGAGGGGGTTGTAGCGTACCGTCACCTGCTCGGCGCGAGCGATTTTCTTCAGGTCGTAGACACGTTTTTTCCGATAGGTGATGAACGACAGCACCAGGCCAAAGACCATGCCCAGCGCCGGGATGCCCATGGCGTGGGTGATGTTGATGCCGCTGACGTCCACGCCACTGCGGGCGATATTGGCGAGCAGGATCTCGTTGAGGAAGATGTTGCCGAAGCCCACCGGCAGGAACATATAGGGCGTGATCAGGCCGAAGGTCATGACGCAGGCGATCAACCGGCGGTCCAGCTGCAGCTTGGTCAGCACATAAAGCAGCGGCGGCACCAGCAGCGGGATGAAGGCGATGTGGATCGGCAAGATGTTCTGCGAGGCGACCGCAACCGTGCCCAGCAGGCCCATCAGCACCCATTTGACGCCTGTGCCGCCCGCGGCGTCCTGGCGATCCACCATGGCCAGGGCTTTGTCAGCCAGGGCGTGGGCCATGCCGGATTTGGCAATCGCCACGGCGAACGCACCCAGCAACGCGTAAGACAACGCCACCGTCGCACCGCCACCGAGGCCTGCGTTGAATGCCTTGAGCGTCGCCTCGATCCCCAGGCCACCCATCAAGCCGCCGACCAATGCGCCGACAATCAGCGCGATTACCACATGCACGCGGGACAGGCTGAGCACCAGCATGACGCCAACCGCGGCAATGACTGCATTTATCATCGTTACCTCAAAGCACTGCGATGGAAAGCCACCGGACAAAAAGGTCGCGACTTTGCAGCAAGCGGCGGCAAGCTGCAAGGGTCATGCAGCGGGTTTTGCAGTCACTGCCCATCCATTGTGGGAGCGAGCTTGCTCGCGATAGCGTCAGTTCAGCAAAATGAATATCAACTGACCCTCCGCTATCGCGAGCAAGCTCGCTCCCACAGGGGCTCTGCGCCACCATTGGTATGTTTCAGCGCCTGGGCAAGTCGATCACGACCTTCAACCCGCCCCACTCGCTTTCATCCAACGCCAACGTCCCGCCCCAGGTATCGACGATGTCCCGCACGATGCCCAGGCCGAGGCCGTGACCGTCGGTCTGCTCATCCAGCCGCGTGCCCCGGCTGAATACCTGTTCGCGCCGCTCCGCGGGGATGCCCGGACCATCGTCCTCCACGGTCAGGCTGAAGCCCTCGGCCGTCTCGGTCACGCTCAGGCGCACTTCGGCGTCGGCCCATTTGCAGGCGTTGTCCAACAGGTTGCCCAACAGTTCCAGCAGGTCTTCCCGATCCCACGGCAGGTGCAAGCCGGGCGGCGCGACGCAGGCCAGATGCAGGTGCTCGCCATGGATCATGTTCAACGTCGCCAGCAACCCCGGCAACTCGGCGTCGCAGTCCAGGTGCGCGCCGGGCAAGGCATCGCCCGACAACCGGGCCCGGTTGAGTTCGCGGTTCAGGCGCTGGCGGACCTGTTCCAGCTGTTCGAGCAGCAGCTTGCGCAATTCCGGATAAGGGTCGAGCTTTTCGTTCGAGGCCAGGCTTTGCAGCACCGCCAGCGGTGTTTTCAAGGCATGGCCCAGGTTGCCCAGGGCATTGCGCGAACGCTTGAGGCTGTCTTCGGTGTGGGCCAGCAGATGGTTGATCTGCGCCACCAGCGGTTCCAGCTCCCGTGGCACCTCTTCGTCGAGTTGCGAGCGCTGCCCGCGCTGCAATTGGGCGATCTGCTCCCGGGCTTTTTCCAACGGACGCAACGCCCGACGCACCGTCAGCCGTTGGAGCAACAGGATCAGCAACAACCCCGCCAAGCCGAGCCCCAGGCCGACTTGCTGCATCCTCAGGAAGCTGTCCCGCACGGGCGTGTAGTCCTGGGCAACGCTGATGGAAATCGCCTGGCCCAGGCGCCGATAGTCGGTGCGCAGCACCAGGAGTCTCTGGCCTTCGGGGCCTAGTTGCAGGTTGCTGTGCAGGCCGGGATGGTCGAGCCGGGGCAATTCCTGGTCCCACAGGGAACGGGAACGCCAGTGCTCTTCGGCAAAATCGATACGAAAGTAATGCCCCGAAAACGGTCGCAGATAAGCCGGGGACAAGCGCCGCTCGTCCAGTTGCAGGCCCTGCGGACCGCGCACCAGCGCCACGAGCAGGTTTTCACTGTCGTTGCGCAACCCGGCTTCCAGGTAGCGCTGCAAGCCCAGCTCGAACAGCCACAGGCTGGTCTGGGCCAGGACCAGGCCGACCACGACCATCACACCGATCAGTCCAAGGCTCAAGCGCCGCTGGATGGATCTCACTGCGCCTGCCCGCCGAACAGGTAGCCCTGGCCGCGACGGGTTTCGATCACGCTGCGCCCCAGTTTACGGCGCAGGTGGTTGACGTGGACTTCCAGCACATTGGAGTCGCGCTCGGTTTCACCGTCATACAGGTGCTCGGCGAGATGACTCTTGGAAAGGATTTGTTCGGGATGGAGCATGAAATAGCGCAACAGGCGGAACTCGGCGGCGGTCAATTGGATATCCGCACCGTCGCGAACCACGCATTGCCGACTTTCATCCAGATGCAACCCTGCCGCCTGGAGCGTCGGCTGGTTGACCTGGCCATGGGAACGGCGCAACAACGCCTGGATTCGCAGGTGCAGTTCCTCGGGATGGAACGGCTTGGTCAGGTAATCATCGGCCCCGGCCTTGAGCCCTTCGATGCGCTCGGCCCAGGAACCGCGGGCAGTGAGGATCAGCACCGGAGTGCTCAAGCCTGCGGCCCGCCATTGGGCCAGGACGTCAAGCCCCGGCACTCCGGGTAGGCCAAGGTCGAGGATGATCAAGTCGTAAGGCTCGCTGCTGCCCTGGTATACCGCATCGCGACCGTCGGCGAGCCAATCCACCGCATAACCTTGTCGGGCCAGCCCGGCCATCAGTTCGTCGGCCAGGGGAACATGGTCTTCCACGAGGAGCAGGCGCATCAGTCTTCCTTATCTTTGAGCAAACGGCCGGTCGCGGCCTCAAGGTCCAGTTCGCGCACTACGCCATCGGTATCCAGCAGCTCGACTTCGTAAATATAGACGCCGTGCTTTTCTTCAAGCTCGGCCTCCAGCAATTTGGCGCCGGGGTGAAGGTCCAGCGCCTGTTGCAGCAGTTGCTCCAGCGGCAGGATCACGCCCTGCTGGCGCAACTGCAGGGCTTCGTCCTGATCCAGGTCTCGGGCTGCCGCCAGCGAGCAAAACGTCAACAACGCCAGCGCCCAGCAGCTGCCGGCGCGTAGATTAAGCTTCATTACGTATCCTGATGATTCTTGAGTACCTCGCCAGTGACGGCGTCGAGTTCCAGGTCCCATTCGATGCCCTCGGCATCACGCAGGTCCACCTTGTAACGGTACTTGCCGTAGTCCTCTTCCAGCTCGGTATCGGTCACCTTGGCACCGGGGTGTTTGGCCAGGGCAGCGGCGTTGAGTTTCTCGAAGGACAGGATGGTACCAGCGTCCAGCAGTTTTTTGGCCTCGTGGTCATGGAGGTCTCTTGCTTGGGCCAAGCCAGCGGTCAGGATCATGAACGTCGCGATAAAAAAGGCAGTCAGGCGGTTCACGGGTTATCTCCTTTTTATAATTTTCACCGGAAAACTGTATCGGGGTGAACTTAACTGAAACTGAATTGCCATCATGGAATACTCCTCTCCCCTGGAGCTGCAGAAGGCTCGGGCCGCGTTCGGACGATCTTTTGTTCCTGGTCGTCGATCGGGATTCAAGCGCCAGGGGAAAGATCGCAGCCTCGCTTTGCTCGGCAGCGCCTACAGGACTCCCTATAATCGCTGCACCCGCTAGACCATGAGACCGGTATGACTGCCATCCATATCAAGTTCCCCGCCCTTGCCCTCAAGGCCGGCCCCCGTGCCTTCCAGCGTATCCGCCAGGCGGGCCTCAGTGCCGCCGACGTCGGCACCCTGCCCGGCGCCGCCGGTGGTCCGAAGGCATTGGGTATCCAGGGGCTGGACCTGGCACTGTTCGGTGAATGGCTCCCCGCCGCACCCCGGGAGCGTTCGCTGATCGGCGCTTCGGTTGGCTCCTGGCGCTTTGCCAGCGCCTGCCTGCCAAACGCCGCCGAGGGTATCCAGCGCCTGGGCACGTTGTATAACGAACAGAGTTTCGCCAAAGGCGTGACCATGGCCGGCGTCAGCCAAAGCTCCCAGCGCATGCTCGATGATTTGCTGGAAGGCCGCGACCTGACGATCCTCGACAACCCGCATTACCGGCTCAACATCATGGTGGTCAAGAGCTACGGCCTGCTGGCACAAGACCACCGAGGCCGGCTGGGCCTGGGCTTATCGTCGGTGATCGCCGACAACCTGCGAGGCCGCGCGCGGCTATCGCGGCATTTCGAACGGCTGATCGTACACGACCCGCGCCTGGCCCCACCGCTGCACCCCCTGACAGACTTCCCGTCGCGCTTCGTGCCCCTGGTGGCCGGCAACCTGCGCCAGGCACTGCTGGCGTCCGGCTCGATTCCGATGGTGATGGAAGGCGTGCGCGACCTCCCCGGCGCCGGCGCGGGCACCTACCGCGACGGTGGTCTGCTGGACTACCACCTCGACCTGCCCTACAGCGGCGACGACATCGTCCTCTATCCACATTTCACCGACCGCGTCATCCCCGGCTGGTTCGACAAGGGCCTGCCATGGCGCAAGGGCAACGCCGAGCGTCTCCAGGACGTGCTGTTGCTCGCCCCATCGCGCGAATACCTCGCCCGCCTGCCGTACGGCAAACTGCCGGACCGCAACGACTTCAAGCGCTTCATGGGCGACGACCCGAGCCGCCGCAAATACTGGCGCACAGCAATGGACGAGAGCCGCCGGCTCGGCGACGAATTCCTGGAACTGACGGCCAACGGCGGATTGGGCGAGCGTTTGCTGACCCTTTAGTCAGCATGCTCGGGCATCACACGGATCAACCTGATAAACTCCGCCGCCTGCCTCGCGACCGCTATCTTAAAGAGCCTGAACCTGTGGAAATTTTCAAAGAATTCACCTTCGAATCCGCCCATCGCCTGCCCCACGTGCCCGAAGGCCACAAGTGCGGCCGTTTGCATGGCCACTCGTTCAAGGTGGCGATCCACCTCAGTGGCGACATCGACCCGCATACGGGCTGGATTCGCGATTTCTCGGAAATCAAGGCGATCTTCAAGCCGCTCTACGAGCGCCTCGACCACAACTACCTCAACGACATCCCTGGCCTGGAAAACCCGACCAGCGAAGTCCTGGCCAGGTGGATCTGGAATGAGTTGAAGCCGCTGCTGCCGGAACTCAGTGCCATTCGCATCCACGAGACCTGCACCAGCGGTTGCATCTATCACGGCGAATAAAAACCGGCGCAGCTCCCTGACGAGCCTTCTGTGACAAGGAAACTTCTGTGGCGAGGGAGCTTGCT
>NZ_JAOSHO010000319.1 GCF_025917275.1 Pseudomonas agronomica
AGCGGGAGCAAGCTCCCTCGCCACAATAGTGTTCGCAACTATCAAATGCGGTCAGCTAAAGACCCGGCCCAGCGCCGCCAACTCCGCCCGTTCCTGCTCGGCCTGCACATCCTGGCGCATGGCCTTGTGCAGCCCGAACATGAAGACCACCAGCACCACCGAGAACGGCAGCCCGGCCAGCACCACCATGGTTTGCATCGCCTCGAAGTTACCGGCGAACAACAGGCCAACGGTCACCAGCGTGATGACCACGGACCAGAAAATCCGCAGCCAATGCGGTGCATCTTCGTCGACGTTGCCGCCCTTGCACGAAAGGTTCGCCATCATCACCGCGCCGGAGTCGGCCGGGGTAAGGAACAACACGAAACCGACGAAGATCGACACGCCGATCACGACTTTCGAGGCCGGGTAGAACTCCAGCAACTGATAGATCGACATGGACGGCTGTGTCAGCGCCGTCTTGCCCAGTTCCACCGCCCCTTGGTTCATCACCAGGTCCAGGGCCGAGTTACCGAAGATCGACAGCCACGCCAACGTAAAGCCCAGGGGGATCAGCAACACGCCCGCCACCAGTTCGCGCACGGTACGGCCACGGGAAATCCGCGCGATGAACATGCCAACGAACGGCGCCCAGGAAATCCACCAGGCCCAGTAGAACAGGGTCCACAGGCCCAGCCAGCGGTCGGACTTGGCGCTGTCGTCGACATACACATACAGGTCGAACGTCTTGAGGATCACACCGTTGAGGTAGTCACCGACGTTCTGCACGAAACCGTTGAGCAGGTGCAGGGTCGGACCAAACAACAACACGAAGATCAGCAAGCCGCTGAACAATACGATGTTCAGGTTGGACAGCCGTCGGATGCCGTTTTCCACGCCGGACACGGCGGCGATGGTCGCCACGGTGCTCATCACGATGATCACGATCAGCAGGTTGGTGTTGCTGTGCTCGATGCCGAACAGGTTTTCCAGCCCGGACGCGACTTGCAGCGAACCTATCCCCAGGTTGGTCACCAGCCCCAGCAACGTGACGAACATGCCGAAACCGTCCACCGCATGACCCGCCGCGCCCTTGACCCAGCGCTCGCCTACCAATGGATACAAGGCCGAACGCAACGCCAGCGGTTGGTTGTGCCGGTAGGCGAAATACGCCACGGCCAGGCCCACCAGGGCATAGATCGCCCAGCCGTGCAGGCCCCAGTGCAAGAACGTCAGTTGCACAGCCTGGCGCGCGGCCATCTGGCTGCCGGCCACGCCCTCAGGCGGGTTGAAGTAATGGTCCAGCGGCTCGGACGCGCCGAAGTAGAGCAAAGAAATGCCGATGCCCGACGAAAACAGCATCCCGGCCCAGGCGCCGTAGCTGAAGTCCGGCGTGTCGTGCTGGCTGCCCAGCTTGAGCTTGCCGTAGGAGGAAAGCGCCAGGCCAACCACGAACACCAGGTAGGCGGCGATCACCACCATGTAGTACCAGCCGAAGCTGCGGGACAGCCACGCCTGGGCAATGCCGAGCAAACGGCCTGCCTCTTGTGGCGCAATGATCAATATGGCGGTGAGCAGCAGGATCAGCGCGGTGGAGGTGTAGAACACCCAACCGTTGACCGTCACCTTTTGCGGTGGGGTCTTTATTAGCAAGGCAGAACTCATTGCACGGATGCTCCAGGCAGTGCGAGAGAAAGACAAGGCAACGCGATACCCGACCAATCGGTGAGTGGGCAGCCGACCGGCGGGTGTTATAAAGACATCCTTGGAGCCCTCGCCCCCGTCATGCGCGGGTCTTGGGCCCCTGATGTCTCGCTTCCGCGCCATTTACGCGTAGGAATTTTCGGTAAATCGCGACGAATTGTCGCAGAGCTTATTCTTTGTTGATTGAACGTTCAATCAAAACAAAATAGACTGGCCCTCATGAAGGCGGACCGAACTCGTCCGCCCGATGGCCTAAGGAGATTTGCAGATGCCCAAGGTCGGTATGCAACCCATCCGCCGCCAGCAGTTGATCGAAGCCACTTTGCAGGCGGTCGATCAGGTCGGAATGGGGGACGCCAGCATTGCGCTGATCGCCCGTTTGGCCGGAGTTTCGAACGGCATCATCAGTCACTACTTTCAGGACAAGAATGGCCTGATCGCAGCGACGGCCCAGTACCTGATGAGTGTCCTGAGCGAGAACGTCACCGCGCGTCGCCAAGCGCTGACGGACTCGAGCCCGCGAGCTCACCTGAAGGTGATCATCGAAGGCAACTTTGACGCCAGCCAGGTCAATGGCCCGGCGATGAAAACCTGGCTGGCCTTCTGGGCCACCAGCATGCATCACCCGTCATTGCACAGGTTGCAGCGGATCAACGATCACCGTCTGTATTCCAACCTGTGTTGCCAGTTCCGCCGCGTGTTGCCTGTTGACCAGGCACGCAGCGCGGCACGGGGCCTGGCCGCGCTGATTGACGGTTTGTGGCTGCGCGGCGCGCTCTCGGGAGACGCGTTCGATACCGCCCAGGCACACCAGATCGCTTACGAATACATGGATTTCCAACTGGCCAAGTCAGGAATGCCAGAGCACACAGAATCGCTCGCCACCTGAACCGCCACCGCAGCGCGTAGTCAGCTATGAACGACACGCTCGGTGCTCAGCCAACCACTTATGCACTTGCGAGGACTTTATGGCCCGTTTCGAACTGCAAAAACTCTACATCGATGGCGCGTACAGCGATGCCAGCGGCGACGCCACCTTCGAAGCCATCAACCCGGCCAACGGTGAAGTACTCGCCCTGGTGCAACGCGCGACGTTCGAGGACGTCGAGCGTGCCGTGGTCAGCGCCGAAAAAGGCCAAAAAGTCTGGGCCGCCATGACCGCCATGCAGCGCTCGCGCATCCTGCGCCGCGCCGTGGACATCCTGCGCGAGCGCAACGATGAACTGGCCGCCCTGGAAACCCTGGACACCGGCAAATCGTTCTCCGAAACCAAATACGTCGACATCGTCACCGGCGCAGACGTGCTGGAATACTACGCAGGCCTGGTGCCCGCCATCGAAGGCGAGCAGGTTCCGCTGCGCAGCACTTCCTTCGTCTACACCCGTCGCGAGCCCCTGGGCGTGGTCGCCGGTATCGGCGCGTGGAACTACCCGATCCAGATCGCCCTGTGGAAATCCGCCCCGGCCCTGGCCGCCGGTAACGCGATGATCTTCAAGCCAAGCGAAGTCACCTCGCTGACCACCCTGAAACTGGCCGAGATCTACACCGAGGCCGGCGTCCCGGCGGGCGTGTTCAACGTGCTGACCGGCAGCGGTCGCGAAGTCGGCACCTGGCTGACCGAGCACCCGCGCATCGAGAAAATCTCCTTCACCGGCGGCACCGACACCGGCAAGAAGGTCATGGCCAGCGCTTCGAGTTCTTCGCTCAAGGACGTGACCATGGAACTGGGCGGCAAGTCGCCGCTGATCATCTTCGACGACGCTGACCTGGACCGCGCCGCCGACACCGCGATGATGGCCAACTTCTACAGCTCCGGCCAGGTCTGCACCAACGGCACCCGCGTGTTCGTGCCGAGCCACCTCAAAGCGGCGTTCGAAGCCAAGATTGTCGAGCGCGTGGCGCGCATCCGCGTCGGTAACCCGGAAGACGAAAACACCAATTTCGGCCCGCTGGTGAGCTTCGCCCACATGGAAAGCGTGTTGGGCTACATCGAGAAAGGCAAAGCCGAAGGCGCGCGCTTGCTGTGCGGCGGCGGTCGCCTGACCGAAGGCGAGTTCGCCAAGGGCGCGTTCGTCGCCCCGACCGTGTTCACCGACTGCACCGATGACATGACCATCGTGCGTGAAGAAATCTTCGGCCCGGTGATGAGCATCCTCACCTACGAAACCGAAGAAGAAGTGATCCGCCGCGCCAACGACACCGACTTCGGCCTGGCCGCTGGCGTCGTCACCCGCGACCTCAACCGCGCCCACCGCGTGATCCACCAGCTCGAAGCCGGCATCTGCTGGATCAACGCCTGGGGTGAATCGGCGGCAGAAATGCCGGTCGGTGGCTACAAGCAATCGGGCGTGGGCCGGGAGAACGGGATCAGCTCGCTGAACAACTTCACCCGCATCAAGTCGGTGCAGGTCGAGATGGGTGATTACACCTCGGTGTTCTAAACCGACGTTGCCTCTGCGGCCGCCATCGCGAGCAAGCTCGCTCCCACAGGAGTCCCCATTCCAATGTGGGAGCGAGCTTGCTCGCGATCGAGTGCGAAGCACTCGCCAGGCCTGACCTGAACCCAACTCAAAAAGAGGGTGCATTTCATGTCCCAAGAATTCGATTACATCATCATCGGTGCCGGTTCGGCCGGTAACACCCTGGCCACCCGCCTGACCGAAGACGAAGGCGTCACCGTCCTGCTGCTCGAAGCCGGCGGCCCGGACTATCGCCTCGACTTCCGTACGCAAATGCCCGCCGCCCTGGCATTTCCTCTCCAGGGCCGTCGCTACAACTGGGCCTACGAAACCGATCCGGAGCCGTACATGAACGGCCGTCGCATGGAATGCGGACGCGGCAAGGGCCTGGGCGGGTCTTCGCTGATCAACGGCATGTGCTACATCCGCGGCAACGCCCTGGACTACGACAACTGGGCCAAGCTGCCGGGCCTGGACGACTGGACCTACCTCGATTGCCTGCCGTATTTCCGCAAGGCCGAAACCCGTGATATCGGCCCGAACGATTACCACGGCGGTGAAGGCCCGGTCAGCGTGACCACGCCCAAGGCCGGTAACAACCCGTTGTTCCACGCCATGGTCGAAGCCGGCGTGCAGGCCGGTTACCCGCGTACCGACGACCTCAACGGTTACCAGCAGGAAGGTTTCGGCCCGATGGACCGTACCGTCACGCCCAACGGCCGTCGCGCCAGTACCGCCCGCGGTTACCTGGACATCGCCAAGAAGCGTTCGACACTGACCATCGTTACCCATGCCCTGACCGACAAGATCCTGTTCGAAGGCAAGCGTGCGGTCGGCGTGCGCTATCTGGTGGGCGCCGCTGAAGAGCGCGTCGAAGCCCGGGCGCGCAAGGAAGTGCTGCTGTGCTCCGGCGCCATCGCCTCGCCGCAGATCCTCCAGCGTTCCGGCGTTGGCCCGGCCAAGCTGCTGGAAAACCTTGACATCCCGGTGGTCCACGACCTGCCGGGCGTGGGTGAAAACCTGCAGGATCACCTGGAGCTGTACCTGCAATACGCTTGCACCCAACCGGTCTCGCTGTACCCGTCGCTGCTCTGGTACAACCAGCCGGCCATCGGTGCCGAGTGGCTGTTCAACGGCACCGGCATCGGCGCCAGCAACCAGTTCGAAGCCGGCGGTTTCATACGCACTCGCCCCGATTTCGAATGGCCGAACATCCAGTACCACTTCCTGCCGGTGGCGATTAACTACAACGGCAGCAACGGCGTGAAGGAACACGGTTTCCAGGCGCACATGGGTTCCATGCGTTCGCCAAGCCGTGGTCGGATCCAGGCCAAGTCCAAGGACCCGCGCCAGCACCCGAGCATCCTGTTCAACTACATGGCCACCGAGCAGGACTGGCAGGAATTTCGCGACGGCATCCGCCTGACCCGCGAGATCATGCAACAACCGGCGCTCGATGCCTTCCGTGGTCGCGAGATCAGTCCGGGCATCGACGTGCAAACGGACGAGCAACTCGACCAGTTCATCCGCGAGCACGCCGAAACCGCGTTCCATCCGTCCTGCTCGTGCAAGATGGGCACCGACGACATGGCTGTCGTGGACAGCGAAGGCCGCGTGCATGGCATGGAAGGGTTGCGAGTAGTCGACGCCTCGATCATGCCGATCATCACCACCGGCAACCTGAACGCGCCGACGATCATGATGGCCGAGAAAATCGCCGACAAGATCCGTGGTCGCAAACCCCTGCCGCGCAGCACCGCGCCTTACTACGTGGCCGGCGACGCGCCGGTGCGGGGCAAGCCGGTGCGTGAAGTGGCGACGGCTGCACAGTAAGACTCAAGACCGCGGCACGGCCTTCGCGAGCAGGCTCGCTCCC
>NZ_JAOSHO010000032.1 GCF_025917275.1 Pseudomonas agronomica
TGGCCGGGCGCAGCGAGGATTACCGTGAAGGGGTCAGCGCCTTCATGGAAAAACGCAGCCCAAATTTCAAGGGGTGCTGAGCGATGACTGCATTAAGCACCCACGCGCGCATCGCGGTGATCGGCGCCGGGGCCATGGGCGCCGGCATTGCCCAGGTCGCGGCACAGGCCGGTCACTCAGTGCTGTTGCTGGACAATCGTCCAGGGGCCGCCGCACAGGCCATCGAAGGCATCGACCGCCAACTGGGCAAACGCGTCGAGAACGGCAAGCTGTCCGCCGAATCTCGCAACGCGACCGTTGCGCGCCTGCACGCCGCGCAAACCATCGAAGCCCTGGCCGATTGCGCACTGATCATCGAAGCCATCGTCGAGAACCTTGAGGTCAAGCGCGACCTGTTCCGCCAGTTGGAAGACATCTGCGACGAACAGTGCGTCCTGGCCAGCAACACCTCGTCGCTGTCGATTACGAGCATCGCCGCACAACTGCGTCACCCACAACGCCTGCTCGGCCTGCACTTCTTCAACCCAGCGCCGGTCATGGCGCTGGTGGAAATCGTCTCGGGCCTTGCCAGCGATCCGGCCCTGGCGGCCTGCCTCTACGACACCGCCCGAGCCTGGGGTAAAAAACCGGTGCACACCCGGTCAACACCGGGTTTCATCGTCAACCGAGTGGCCCGGCCGTTCTACGCCGAAAGCCTGCGCCTGGTGCAGGAGCACGCAGCGGATTGCCCGACCCTGGATGCCTTGCTGCGCGAGGCAGGCGGCTTTGCCATGGGCGCGTTCGAACTGACCGACCTGATCGGTCACGACGTCAACTATGCCGTGACCTGTTCGGTATTCGACGCCTATTACGGCGACACGCGCTTCCTGCCGTCGTTGATCCAGAAAGAACTGGTGGACGCCGGACGCCTGGGCCGCAAAAGCGGCCAGGGATTCTATAGCTACGCCGAAGGTGCGCAGCGACCGCAACCAACATCGCTCGACAGCGAACGCACCGTCACTTCGTGTGTGGTCGAAGGCGATCTGGGCATCGCCAACGGGCTGATCCCGCGTCTGCGTGAGCAAGGGGTCGAGGTCGTCCAGCGCGACGGCGCGGGCCTACTGCGGGTGGGCGATGCGGTCCTGGCCCTGAGCGATGGACGCATGGCGTGCCAGCGTGCCAGGGAAGAAGGCCTGCGCAATCTCATCCTGGTGGATCTGGCCGGGGACTACGCCAAGGCCAGCCGCCTGGCCATTGGTTGTGTTGCCGATATCGAACCTGCCGCCCTCGCGGACGGCGTTGCCCTGCTGCAACGGGCTGGGTTTGTCGTCAGCCGGCTCAGCGATAGCCCGGCGCTCGTGGTGTTGCGCACCGTGGCCATGCTCGCCAATGAAGCCGCCGATGCGCTGCTGCAAGGCGTGGCCTCGGCCGCTGACATCGACCTGGCGATGCGCGCCGGGGTCAACTACCCGCAAGGCCCCTTGGCCTGGGCTGACAGTATCGGCCTGACGCACATCCTCAAGGTCCTGGAAAACCTGCAAGCCAGCTACGGCGAGGAGCGCTATCGACCGTCGCTGCTATTGCGCCGTCGTGTCGCCGAAGGGGGGACCTTTCATGACTAATCACGAAGCAATGAACCTGGCAATCGCCTGTGCGCAGGCGATGTTCAAGCGCGACACCGCCAGCCAGGCAATGGGCATGCGCCTGCTCTCCGTGGCGCCAGGCTCTGCCAGCGTGGGCATGAGCGTGCGCGCCGACATGATCCAGGGGCACGGCACCTGCCATGGCGGCTACCTGTTCGCGCTTGCCGACTCGGCTTTCGCGCTTGCATGCAACAGCTACAACGAGGCCACGGTGGCCATCGGTTGCAGCATCGATTACATCGCCCCGGCGCGCCTGGGCGACACCTTGACCGCCCAATGTACCGAGCAAAGCCGCTCCGGTCGCACCGGCAATTACGACGTACGCATTGAAAACCAACTGGGCCAACTGATCGCCCTGTTCCATGGCAAGTCCTACAAAGTGCGCGGCGCAGTGCTGGCGCAGGAGACCCCGAATGAATGATGCCTTGATCATCGATGCAGTGCGAACCCCCATCGGCCGCTACGCCGGAGCGTTGAGCAGTGTGCGCGCCGACGACCTCGGCGCGGTGCCGTTGCGCGAACTCCTGCGCCGCCACCCGCAGGTGGATTGGAACACCGTGGATGATGTGATCTACGGCTGCGCCAACCAGGCCGGCGAAGACAACCGCAACGTCGCGCGCATGTCGGCGTTGTTGGCCGGCTTACCGATCAGCGTACCCGGCACCACCCTGAATCGCTTGTGTGGTTCCGGCCTGGATGCGGTCGGCACCGCCGCCCGGGCGATTCGCAGCGGCGAAGCCGGCTTGATGCTGGTGGGCGGCGTCGAATCGATGTCGCGCGCGCCGCTGGTGATGGGCAAGGCCGAACAGGCGTTTTCCCGTGAGGCGCAGGTCTACGACACCACCATTGGCTGGCGCTTCATCAACCCGCTGATGCAAAAAACCTACGGCATCGACTCCATGCCGGAGACGGCCGAGAACGTCGCCGAGCAATTCAATATTTCCCGCGCCGACCAGGACGCGTTCGCGCTGCGTAGCCAGCAACGGGCCGGCGCCGCCCAGGCTCGCGGCCGCTTTGCCAAGGAAATCGTCGCGGTAGAAATCCCCCAGCGCAAAGGCCCGGCCAAAGTCGTCGAACATGACGAGCATCCACGCGGCGACACCACGCTGGAGCAATTGCAGAAACTCGGCACACCCTTTCGCGAAGGAGGCAGCATCACCGCCGGCAATGCATCCGGCGTCAATGACGGCGCCTGCGCGTTGCTGCTGGCCAGCCCGCTGGTCGCCAAACGCCACGGCCTCAAGGCGCGCGGCCGGGTCGTCGCCATGGCCACTGCCGGCGTCGAACCACGCATCATGGGCATCGGCCCGGTGCCAGCCACTCGCAAAGTACTGGAACTGGCCAACCTGAGCCTCGCCGACATGGACGTGATCGAACTCAACGAAGCCTTCGCCGCACAGGGCCTGGCGGTGCTGCGCGAGCTCGGCCTGGGCGATGCCGATCCGCGGGTCAATCCTAACGGTGGCGCAATTGCCCTCGGTCATCCATTGGGCATGAGCGGCGCACGGCTGGTCACCACAGCCCTTCACGAACTGGAAGAACGTCAGGGGCGCTATGCCTTGTGCACCATGTGCATCGGTGTTGGCCAGGGCATCGCGCTGATCATCGAGCGCCTGTCCGTCTGAACAATCGCAACGCCCGAGGGGCCCAGGAGTATCCTCGGGGCATGCACTCAAAGCCCTGGCGCAACAGGGCGCGAACACAACAATAATTCGAGTGAAGATATGAACATGCCAATTGCCAAAGCCGTGCTTGATCCCGTGCTCGACCCGCTGGAAACCGCCAGCGTAGACGAACTGCGCCAGCATCAACTGGAGCGTCTGCGCTGGAGCCTCAACCACGCCTACAACAACGTGCCGCTGTACCGCCAGCGTTTCGACGCGCTGGGCGTCCACCCCGACGACATCAAAACGCTGGACGACCTGGCGAAGTTTCCATTCACCACCAAGACCGACCTGCGCGACAACTACCCCTACGGCATGTTCGCCGTGCCAATGCAGGACGTGGTGCGCCTGCACGCGTCCAGCGGCACCACCGGCAAACCGACCGTCGTGGGCTACACGCAGAACGACATCGATACCTGGGCCAACGTCGTCGCCCGCTCGATCCGCGCAGCCGGGGGGCGCCGTGGCGACAAAGTGCATATTTCCTATGGCTACGGCCTGTTCACCGGTGGCCTGGGCGCGCACTACGGCGCCGAACGCCTGGGTTGCACAGTCATTCCGATGTCCGGTGGCCAGACCGAAAAACAAGTGCAATTGATCAAGGATTTCCAGCCGGACATCATCATGGTCACGCCGTCCTACATGCTCAATATCGCCGACGAAATAGAGCGCCAGGGCATTGACCCGCACAAACTGGCCTTGCGCCTGGGCATTTTCGGCGCCGAGCCTTGGACGGGCGAACTGCGCAGCGCCATTGAAAACCGCCTGGGTATCACCGCCCTCGACATCTACGGTCTCTCGGAAATCATGGGGCCGGGCGTTGCCATGGAATGCGCCGAAACCAAGGACGGCCCGACGATCTGGGAAGACCACTTCTACCCGGAAATCATCGACCCGATCACAGGCCTGGTCTTGCCGGACGGTCAAATGGGCGAACTGGTGTTTACCTCCCTGAGCAAGGAAGCCTTGCCGATGATCCGCTACCGCACCCGCGACCTGACGCGCTTGCTGCCAGGCACCGCGCGGCAGATGCGGCGGATCGACAAGATCACTGGGCGCAGCGATGACATGCTGATCATTCGCGGGGTCAACGTGTTTCCGACACAGATCGAAGAGCAGGTATTGAAAATAAGACAGCTTTCAGAATGCTATGAGATACATCTGTATCGCAACGGTAACCTGGACAGCGTGGACGTACATGTCGAGTTGAGGGCTGAGCATCAGCAACTGAGCGACGACCAGCAAAAAGCCATTTGCGGCGAGTTGAGTCGGCACATCAAGACGTACATCGGGATCAGCTCGCGCATCGTGCTGCAGCCGCTGCACTCCCTCAAACGTTCTGAAGGCAAGGCCTGCCACGTGATGGACAAGCGCCCTAAAGCATGACTGCTGCCCCCTTTTCAGCCCCGCCTTCGCGGGGCTTTTTTTTGGCTGATACGCCTGCCATCCGTGAAGACTTGATCGAGGACGAGCGCTGCGATCCCTTGTCGAAACACCCTCTGCAAGCCCTCAAAAAGACGAAAGCGATACAAAAAATCATATGACACGGTATTTTTTGTTTGATTATAGTTTTCGTATCACTTATAAAGTTCTCCATGCCCTCGATATGATTCAAGGCGGGAGACCTCCATGTACGCACAGCTCGTAGAAACCGGCGTAAAGCGCATCAAAGACCTCTCGGAAATGTCCGAGCAGGAACGCGCCTTCCAGGAAAAAATCGATTCGGAAATCAAGATCGAAGCAAAAAACTGGATGCCCGATGCCTATCGCCAGACCCTGATCCGGCAGATTTCCCAGCACGCCCACTCCGAAATCGTCGGCATGCTGCCCGAAGGCAACTGGGTCACCCGCGCGCCATCGCTCAAACGCAAACTGCAGTTGATGGCCAAGATCCAGGACGAAGCCGGTCACGGCCTTTATCTCTACAGCGCCATGGAGACCCTCGGCGCCGACCGCGACGAAGAAATCGCCAAGCTGCACAGTGGCAAGGCCAAGTACTCAAGCATCTTCAACTACCCGACCTTGAACTGGGCCGACATGGGCGCCGTGGGCTGGCTGGTGGACGGCGCCGCGATCGTCAACCAGGTCGTGTTGCAGCGCACCTCGTACGGTCCCTATTCCCGGGCCATGGTGCGTATCTGCAAAGAGGAAAGTTTCCACCAGCGCCAGGGCTACGAAATCCTCCTGACGATGATGCGCCACGGCAATCAGGCGCAAAAAAACATGGTCCAGGACGCGATCAATCGCCTGTGGTGGCCGTCACTGATGATGTTCGGCCCAAGCGACGAACACTCGCCGAACAGCGCCCAGTCCATGGCCTGGAAAATCAAGCGCCAGAGCAACGACGAACTGCGCCAGCGTTTCATCGACCAGACCATCCCGCAGTTGGAACTGCTCGGCTGCACCTGCCCCGACCCGGACCTGAAATGGAACGCCGAGCGCGGTCACTACGACTTCGGCGAAATCCAGTGGAGCGAGTTCTACGAAGTGCTCAAGGGCAACGGCCCCTGCAACCAGGAACGCGTCGCCACCCGCCGCAAAGCCATGGAAGACGGGGCCTGGGTTCGCGAAGCCGCGGTTGCCCACGCTCGCAAGAAACAGAACAAGAACGCCGCCTGATCGGCCACCTGATGTGGAGTCACTGCAATGTCTGAATGGACCCTTTTCGAAGTTTTCGTGCGCAGCAAGCACGGCCTTAACCACAAGCATGTCGGCAGCGTACATGCCGCCGACACCACGATGGCCATCGAGAATGCGCGCGAGCTGTACACCCGCCGCAGTGAAGGCGTGAGCCTGTGGGTCGTGCCTTCAGCACTGATCACCGCCTCGTCTCCCGATGAAAAAGATCCCCTGTTCGATCCAGCGGACGACAAGGTTTACCGACACGCCAGCTTCTATGAATTGCCGGCCGAAGTCGGGCACATGTGAGGTGGACCATGAGCAACCGGACTGATCTGATCGAATACCTGCTGCGCCTCGGCGACAGCGCTCTCATCCAAGGCCAGCGCCTGTGCCAATGGTGCGGCAAGGCCCCGGCGCTGGAAGAAGAACTGGCGCTGATGAACGTTGGCCTCGACCTCGTCGGCCAGGCCCGCAACTGGCTGGAATACGCCGCCGAGCTGCTGGACGACGGCCGCGATGCCGATCACCTGGCATTCCGTCGCGATGAGCGGGCCTATCGCAACCTGCTGCTGGTGGAACAACCCAACGGCGATTACGCGGTGACCATTCTCAAGCAATTTCTCTACGACGCCTGGCACCTGCAAGTGCTCAGCGGCCTGAGCCAGTCCAGCGACGAACGCATCGCCGGGATCGCCGCTAAAGCAGCCAAGGAAGTCACCTACCATCTGCGTCGTTCCAGCGAATGGGTCGAGCGCCTGGGTGACGGCACCGAGGAAAGCCACACGCGCATGCTCGCGGCGATTCCCGAGGTGTGGCGCTTTACCGTCGAGCTGACCAGTGCCGATGACAGCGAGCAACGCCTGTGCGAGGCCGGTGTCACGCCGGACGCCGCACAAGTCGCCGCTGCGTGGCAAGCCAAGGTCAACGCGACTTTCGCCAGTGCCACCCTGCCCGTGCCCGCCGCGCCGAGTTATTTCTATTTGAATGCGCGCCAGGGCCTGCACACCGAACACCTGGGCATTTTGCTCGCCGAGATGCAGTCCCTGCCCCGAGCGTACCCCGATGCAACCTGGTGAGCTGATCGCCAGCGACCAGGGCGCGCGGCCGGCACAACCGAGCGACCTGACCACCGCGTGGGCGACCCTGGCGCAGGTCATGGACCCGGAGGTGCCAGTGGTCAGCGTGGTGGACCTGGGCATTGTTCGCGATCTCGACTGGCAAGGCGGGCATTTGCACGTGGTGGTCACGCCGACCTACTCCGGCTGCCCCGCCACCGAAGTGATCGAAAGCGACATCCGCGATGCGCTGGAACTGGCCGGGTTCAAGGCTCCGCAGTTGGAGCGCAAATTGACCCCGGCCTGGACCACCGACTGGATCACCCACCTGGGCCGCGAACGCTTGCGCGCCTATGGCATCGCACCACCGGACGGCAGTTCCAGCAAACGCAGCCTGCTTGGCGAGAGCCCGGTTATCGCCTGCCCGCAATGCGGCAGCACGCACACCGAAGTGCTCAGCGAGTTTGGCTCCACCGCGTGCAAGGCGCTGTACCGCTGCTGCGATTGCCGGGAACCGTTCGATTATTTCAAGTGCATCTGAGCGGCGATCGGCCGTCCAGCTGGAGAATAAAAATGAGTAAATTTCACAGCCTGACCATCAAGGACGTGCGTGCCGAGACTCGTGACGCGGTGTCCATCGCCTTCGAGATTCCACAGCACCTGCAGGACAGTTTCCACTTCACCCAGGGCCAGCACCTGGTGATGCGCACATTGATGGATGGCGAAGAGGTCCGCCGTTCGTATTCGATCTGCACCGGCGTCAACGACGGTGAGCTGCGTGTCGCCATCAAACGGGTGGCGGGCGGGCGTTTCTCAGCGTTTGCCAATGAGCAATTGAAGGCCGGACACCGCCTGGAAGTGATGCCCCCAGCCGGGCATTTTCACGTCGAACTGGATCCCGCTCGCCATGGCAACTACCTGGCCGTGGCAGCGGGCAGCGGCATCACGCCGATCCTCTCGATCATCAAGACCACCCTGCAAACCGAACCCCACAGCCGTGTCACCTTGCTGTACGGCAACCGCTCCAGCTCCGGCGCGCTGTTTCGCGAGCAATTGGAAGACCTGAAAAACCGCTACCTGCAACGCCTGAACCTGATCTTCGTGTTCAGCCGCGAACAGCAGGACGTCGATCTGTACAACGGCCGGATCAATGCCGGGAAATGCGAACAGCTTTTCTCCCGCTGGCTCGACGTCAAAGCCCTCGACGCAGCGTTTATCTGCGGCCCGCAGGAAATGACCGAAACCGTACGCGACAGCCTGAAAGCCAAAGGCATGACGCCGGAACGCATTCACTTCGAACTGTTCGCCGCGGCAGGCAGCCAGCAGAAACGCCAAGCGCGGGAAGCAGCGCGTCAGGTCGACGCCGCCGTGAGTCAGATCACCGTCATCAGCGACGGCCGCGCCCTCGCCTTCGATCTGCCGCGCAACAGCCAGAGCATCCTTGATGCCGGCAATGCCCAGGGCGCCGAACTGCCGTATTCGTGCAAGGCGGGCGTGTGCTCGACCTGCAAATGCAAGGTCGTCGAAGGCGAAGTGGAAATGGACAGCAACCATGCCCTGGAAGACTACGAAGTGGCCGCCGGTTACGTGCTGTCGTGCCAGGCGTTTCCGATCAGCGACAAAGTCGTCCTGGATTTCGATCAGCTCTAGACGCAACGCAAAAACCTGTGGGAGCGAGCCTGCTCGCGATAGCGGTGGGTCAGCCTCCAGTGATGCTGGATGGGCTGCCTTCATCGCGAGCAGGCTCGCTCCCGCAGGGGGCCAGTGATCGACCGGAATACACCGTTTCACCCCACAACAAAAACAACAACACGAGAGCGCGTGCCATGACACCCAAAGACGTAGAACTCATCCACCAACACCCCGACTTCATCCAGTTGGTCCGCCGCAAACAGAACCTCTACTGGTCGCTGTCATTGATCATGTTGGTGATTTATTTCGGCTTCGTCCTGCTGGTGGCCTTCTCCCCGGCCACCCTCGGCCAGTCCCTGAGTGGCGGCGTGACATCCGTGGGCATGCTGGTGGGCGTGGTGATTGTGATCCTGGCGTTTGGATTGACCGGTTTCTATGTCTATCGCGCCAACCACGTGATCGATCCGCTGAACGAAAAACTCAAGCAGGAGTGCGTCAGATGAGCCGTCTCATCGCGTTGTTCCTGCTGCCGCTGGCCGTGATCAGCGACTTGGCCGTCGCCGCCGAAGGTGCCTCTCGCTCATTGAATTGGAACGCCATTGGCATGTTCCTGGTGTTCGTGCTGTTCACCCTCGGCGTGACGCGCTGGGCCGCCTTGCGCACCCGTTCCGCCAGCGATTTCTACACCGCCGGCGGCGGCATGACCGGTTTCCAGAACGGTTTGGCGATTGCCGGCGACATGATCTCCGCAGCGTCCTTCCTCGGCATTTCGGCGATGATGTTTCTCAACGGCTACGACGGCCTGCTCTACGCCCTCGGCGTGTTGGCGGGCTGGCCGATCATTCTGTTCCTGATCGCCGAGCGCCTGCGCAACCTGGGCAAATATACGTTCGCCGACGTGGTCTCCTACCGCCTCGAACAGACCCCGGTGCGCCTGACCTCGGCGTTCGGCACCTTGACCGTCGCGTTGATGTACCTGGTGGCGCAAATGGTTGGCGCCGGCAAGCTGATCGAACTGCTGTTCGGTATCGACTACCTCTATGCCGTGATGCTGGTCGGCGTGCTGATGGTGTTCTACGTAACCTTCGGCGGCATGCTCGCCACCACCTGGGTACAAATCATCAAGGCCGTGATGCTGCTATTCGGCACCACTTTCATGGCGTTCATGGTGCTCAAGCATTTCGGCTTCAGCACCGAGGCGATGTTTGCCGGTGCCACTGCCGTGCATGCCAAGGGCTCCGCGATCATGGCGCCCGGCGGGTTGTTGTCGAACCCGATCGATGCGATTTCCCTCGGGCTGGGCATGATGTTCGGCACCGCCGGCCTGCCGCATATCCTGATGCGTTTCTTCACGGTCAACGACGCCAAGGAAGCGCGTAAAAGCGTGTTCTACGCCACCGGCTTCATCGGCTACTTCTACCTGCTGCTGATCATCGTCGGCTTCGGCGCCATCGTCATGGTTGGCACTGACCCGACGTTCCGCGATGCCAGCGGCGCGATCATCGGCGGCGGCAACATGATCGCCGTACACCTGGCGCAAGCCGTGGGCGGCAATCTGTTCCTTGGCTTCATTTCAGCAGTGGCGTTCGCCACCATCCTGGCGGTGGTCGCCGGCCTCGCGCTATCGGGCGCGTCGGCGGTGTCCCACGACCTGTATGCCTGTGTGATACGCAAGGGCCAGGCCACCGAGCAGCAGGAAATCCGCGTATCGCGCATCGCCACGCTGTGCATCGGCGTGCTGGCGATCATCCTCGGCTTGCTGTTCGAATCGCAAAATATTGCCTTCCTCTCCGGGCTGGTGCTGGCCATCGCCGCGTCGGTGAATTTCCCGGTGCTGTTCCTTTCGATGTACTGGAAAGGCCTGACCACCCGCGGCGCGGTCCTGGGCAGCCTGTCCGGCCTGGTCTCGGCGATTGTGCTGCTGGTGCTGAGCCCGGTGGTGTGGGTCAACGTGCTGCATCACGACAAGGCACTGTTCCCTTATTCAAACCCTGCGCTGTTTTCCATGAGCCTGGCGTTCTTCAGTGCCTGGCTGTTTTCCGTCACCGACGCCTCGCCCCGCGCGGCCCTTGAACGCGGCCGTTACCTGGCGCAATTCATCCGCTCGATGACCGGCATCGGTGCCTCTGGCGCCAGCAAGCACTGATCAGGCAGGGAATAACAATAATGAAACCCGCACGTACCGTACCTTACGAAACATTGCTTTCTCTGGCCGCCGCGTTGGGCCTGCCCATGGTCGCCCCCAGCGCCATGGCCGATTTTATCGACGACAGCAAGGCGCGCATCGAAATGCGCAACCACTACATCAACCGCGATTTTCGCCAGGACAACGCGCCACAATCCAAGGCTGAAGAATGGGCTCAGGGCTTTACCGCACGCATCGAGTCCGGTTTCACCGACGGCACCGTCGGCTTCGGTCTCGATGCGCTGGGTGAACTGGGGCTGAAACTCGACTCCAGCCCGGAACGTCGTGGCACCGGGTTGCTGCCCTTTGGCCCGAACAGCCACGAGCCGGCGGACGAGTTCAGCGAATTGGGGCTGACCGGCAAGCTGCGGGTATCGAAAAGCGTGTTGAAGCTCGGCACCCTGCAACCCTTGCTGCCGGTGGTCACCTACAACGACACGCGTCTGTTGGGTTCGACCTTTGAGGGCGGGTTGCTGACCAGCCAGGAGATCACCGGCCTGACCGTGAACACCGGGCGCCTCACCAAGGCGAACCTGCGGGATTCCTCCAGCAACGATGACATTGGTTACGGCGCTGCCAGCAGCGACCACTTTGACTTCGCTGGCGGCAGCTACGCATTCAGTCCACAACTGAACCTCAGCTACTACTACGGCAAGCTCGAGCAAATCTATCGCCAGCAGTTCGTCGGGTTGGTGCACACCCAGCCGCTGGGCAATGGCTTCAACCTGCGCAGTGACCTGCGCTATTTCGACAGCCGGGGCGACGGCGCCGAACGGGCCGGGCGTATCGACAACCGTAACTTCAACGGCATGTTCACCGTGTCCCACGGTGCCCACAAAATCAGCGCCACGTATCAGCAGTTGTCCGGCGCCAGTGCCTTTCCGTTCCTCAACGGCGGCGATCCGTACGTAGTCAACCTGGTGACCTACAACACGTACACCCGCGCCGAAGAGGACTCCTGGCAGCTGCGTTATGACTATGACTTCGCCGCGCAAGGTATTCCCGGCCTGACCTTCATGACGCGCTACACCGATGGTCGCCACGTCAAGGCCGGTAGCGTCGACAACGGCCGCGAGCAAGAACGCGACACGGACATCAGCTACGTCATCCAGAGCGGTCCGTTCAAGGACGTCAGCCTGCGCTGGCGCAACGTCACCTTCCGCTCCGGCAATGGTTTGAGCACCGACCTCGATGAAAACCGCCTGATCGTCGGTTACACCGTGGCGCTTTGGTAACCCCTGCAAAGGCGCGGTCACGGCCGCGCCAGACATTTTCTTAACCCGGAGGAATCGTGATGCCTCACGCCCCTACCCTGCAAAGTTTCATCGCCGGTCGCTGGATCGGCCAACACGGTGCCCAGGTGCTGCGCAGCGCCATCGACGGCCATGAGATTGCGCGCACCCACGAAGAGCGCCCGGACTTCGCCGAAGCCGTCGAGCACGGTCGTCGCCAAGGTATCAGTGGGTTGATGGTGCTGGATTTCCAGCAACGCGCCCAGCGTCTCAAGGCCTTGGCCTTGTACCTGAGCGAACGCAAGGAACAGCTCTACGCGATCTCCCACCACAGCGGCGCCACCCGTGCCGACAGTTGGATCGACATCGAAGGCGGCAACAGCACGCTGTTCACCTATGCCAGCCTCGGCTCGCGGGAACTGCCGTCGGGCAACATCGTTCATGAAGGCCCGGCGATGCAGTTGAGCAAGCTGGGCAGCTTCGCTGGCACGCATATCCTGGTGCCTCGTGGCGGTTTGGCGGTGCATATCAACGCCTTCAACTTCCCGATCTGGGGCATGTTGGAAAAATTCGCGCCGAGCTTTCTCGCTGGCATGCCGTGCATCGTCAAACCGGCCAGCGCCACCAGTTACCTGACCGAAGCCGTGGTACGGCTGATGGACGAATCCGGTTTGCTGCCGGCGGGCAGTCTGCAACTCGTCATCGGCAGCACCGGTGATCTGCTCGACCGCCTGCAAGGCCAGGACGTGGTGACCTTTACCGGCTCGGCCGACACCGCGGCCAAACTGCGGGTCAATCCGAACCTGATCCGCCATTCGGTGCCGTTCAACGCCGAAGCCGACTCGCTGAACTGCGCGATCCTCGCCCCGGACGTCACCCCGGACGATGAAGAGTTCGAACTGTTCATCAAGGAAGTCGCCCGGGAAATGACCACCAAGGCCGGGCAGAAATGCACCGCCATCCGCCGCGCGATTGTGCCGGCCAGGCACATCGATGCGGTCGCCAGCCGTTTGCGCGACCGGCTGAAAAAGGTCGTGGTCGGCGACCCGTCGGTGGAAGGCGTGCGCATGGGGGCGCTGGCCTCTCACGATCAGCAGAAAGACGTCGCCGAACGCCTGGAAAGCCTGTTGCAAAGCAGCGACATGCTGTTCGGCGCCCGCGATGGTTTCGAACCGCGTGGCGCAAACGTCAGCCAGGGTGCGTTTTTTGCGCCAACCCTGCTGCAGGCCCGTGACCCGCACGCCGAAGGTGGCGCTCACGACATCGAAGCGTTTGGCCCGGTCAGCACGCTGATGGCTTACGACGATCTGGACGAAGCATTGGTCTTGGCCGCTCGCGGCAAGGGCAGTCTGGTTGCCAGTTTCATCACCAAGGATGCGCAGATCGCGGCCAAGGCGATTCCGGTCGCCGCCGCTTGGCACGGCCGCTTGCTGGTACTGGATCGCGAATCCGCCGCAGAATCCACCGGCCACGGCTCGCCCCTGCCGCAACTCAAACATGGTGGCCCGGGGCGAGCCGGCGGCGGTGAAGAACTCGGCGGCCTGCGCGCGGTGAAACACTACCTGCAACGGGCGGCGGTACAAGGCTCGCCGACCATGCTCGCAGCGGTTACCGGCGAATATGTGCGCGGTGCGAACGTCATTGAAACCGAAGTGCATCCGTTCCGCCGCTACCTCCAGGACCTTCAGATCGGCGAGTCACTCCTGACTCACCGGCGCACCGTGACGGAGGCGGACCTGGTCAATTTCGGCTGCCTTTCCGGCGACCACTTCTACATGCACTTCGACGAAATCGCCGCCAAGGAATCGCAATTCGGCAAACGCATCGCCCATGGCTATTTCGTGTTGTCGGCCGCCGCCGGTCTGTTCGTGTCCGCGGCACCTGGGCCGGTCCTCGCCAACTACGGCCTCGATACCCTGCGCTTCATCAATCCGGTCGGCATCGGCGACACCATCCAGGCGCGCCTGACCTGCAAGCGAAAAATCGACCAGGGCAAAAAGAGCCCCCAAGGCATCCCGCAGGGCGTGGTGGCGTGGGATGTGGAAGTCACCAACCAGCTCGGTGAACTGGTGGCCAGTTACGACATCCTTACCCTGGTTGTGAAACGCCAATAGCAAACCTCATCTGGATACATCAGCGCTTGCATCCGTCTTGATACCCGCCCTGCCGAGCGGGTATCAAGCGGCTTAAATCAAAATTTCCCGCCCCAGCAGAGCCTGCCGTCACGCGCCTGATTTCAGCATCTATCACCCGTGCACAGGCTCATCTCGGCATCAGCCACTGGCCGGTCTTTTTTACAATGGGCCCATCGTTCGCACCTACGAGGCCCTGATCATGTTGAAAAACCAGCTGCGCGACCCTTCCTTGCTTGTCGAACGCGCCTATGTCAACGGCGCCTGGATCGAGGCCGACGACGGCGCGACGATCGACGTGACCAACCCCGCCGACGGCAGCGTGGTCGCCCGGGTCCCGGCATTGCAGGCCGCTGAAACCCGCCGCGCGATCGAGGCCGCGCAAGCGCGCTTCAGTGCCTGGCGCGAATTGGCTGCCGCTGAACGCGCGCGCTACCTGGAGGCATGGTTCAGCCTGATCCTGGAAAACCAGGAAGACCTGGCGCTGATCATGACCACCGAACAAGGTAAACCGTTGGCCGAATCCCGCGGCGAAATCGCCTACGGCGCCAGTTTCGTCAAGTGGTTCGCCGAAGAGGCCCGGCGCGTCTATGGCGACACGATTCCTTCGCCTACCGCCGATCGGCGCATTCTGGTGCTCAAGCAACCCATCGGCGTCGTCGCGGCCATCACGCCCTGGAACTTCCCGAACGCGATGATTACCCGCAAATGCGCCCCAGCCTTGGCGGCGGGTTGCGCGGTATTGGTCAAGCCATCGGAAATGACCCCGCTGTCGGCCCTGGCGCTGGCGGTGCTGGCTGAGCGCGCGGGCATTCCGGCCGGCGTGTTCAACGTCCTGACCGGCCTGCCTGCCGGGGTCGGCGGCGAAATGACCGCCAACCCCGACGTGCGCAAGCTGTCGTTTACCGGTTCCACCCGGATCGGCCAGTTGCTGATGAGCCAGTGCGCCGCCACCATCAAGCGCCTGAGCCTGGAGCTGGGTGGCAACGCGCCGTTCATTGTCTTCGACGACGCCGACCTTGACCTGGCCATCGCCGGTGTCATGCAAAGCAAGTTCCGCAACGCCGGCCAAACCTGCGTCTGCGCCAACCGCATTCTGGTGCAGGACGGCATCTATGACCGCTTCGCCGAACGCTTGAGCGCTGCCGTTGCCGAGTTGAAAGTCGGCGACGGCCAGCAAAGCGGTGTCACCATCGGGCCGCTGATCAACGCCGCCGCCGTGGACAAGGTGACACGGCACATCAACGACGCCTTGGCGAAAGGCGCCAGCATCGCCATCGGCGGCGCTCCCCAAGGCGACGGGCTCTATGTACAGCCGACCGTACTGCGCGATGCCAATGCCGACATGCTGCTGGCCACGGAAGAAACCTTCGGCCCGGTGGCGCCGCTGTTCCGCTTCAAGGACGAGGACGAGGCGCTGGCCCTGGCCAATGCGACGCCCTACGGCCTCGGCGCCTATTACTTCACCCAGGACATGCGCCGCGCCTGGCGCGTGGGTGAGCGCCTGGAGTTCGGCATGGTCGGGCTCAATACCGGAATCATCTCCATGGAGGTCGCGCCCTTCGGCGGCATGAAACAATCGGGCACCGGTCGCGAAGGCTCCAAGTATGGGCTGGACGAGTTTCTCGAGGTCAAGGCGTGGCACATCGGCGGCCTGGGCTGATGGATACGGGTCTGCTGCATACACTGGCAATCAGTCCACATCAATGAGGAGTCGGATCCATGAGCAAAGCCCAGTACAAGATCGCAGTGATCCCCGGCGATGGGATCGGCAAGGAAGTCATGCCCGAAGGCGTGCGCGTACTCGACGCGGTGGCGGCCAAACACGACTTGGCGCTGCAATGGGACTGGTTCGATTTCGCCAGCGCCGATTACTACCTGGCCCACAGCAAAATGATGCCCGACGACTGGTTCGAGATTCTCAAGGGCTATGACGCGATCTACTTCGGCGCGGTGGGCTGGCCAGATGTCGTCCCTGATCACATTTCCCTGTGGGATTCGCTGCTGAAGTTCCGTCGCGAGTTCGACCAGTACGTCAACCTGCGCCCCTGCCGCCTGATGCCGGGCGTGAAGGCTCCGCTGGCCAATCGCAAGCCCGGCGACATCGACTTCTGGGTCGTGCGCGAAAACACCGAAGGTGAATATTCCAGCGTCGGCGGCAAGATGTTCCCCGGCACCGAACGGGAAATCGTGTTGCAGGAGACCGTCATGACCCGCGTCGGCGTCGACCGTATTCTCAAGTTCGCCTACGACCTGGCCCAGCGTCGCCCGAAGAAACACCTCACCTCCGCCACCAAATCCAACGGCATCGCAATCACCATGCCGTACTGGGACGAGCGCGTCGTCGAGATGGGCAAGCAATTTCCAGACGTGAAGGTCGACAAGTACCACATCGACATTCTCACCGCGAACTTCGTCTTGCATCCCGACTGGTTCGACGTCGTCGTCGCCAGCAACCTGTTCGGCGACATCCTTTCCGACCTCGGCCCCGCCTGCACCGGCACCATCGGTATCGCGCCGTCAGCCAACATCAACCCCGAACGCAACTTCCCGAGCCTGTTCGAGCCCGTGCACGGCTCGGCACCGGACATCGCCGGGAAAGGCATCGCCAACCCGATCGGACAAATCTGGTGCGGCGCGATGATGCTCGAACACCTGGGCCACCCGCAGGCGGGCGCCGCAGTGCTGGCCGCCATCGAAACGGTCCTGGCGATGGGACCAGAGAATGCGCCATTGACCGCTGACATCGGTGGCAGCGGCAACACCGAAGCCTTGGGCAAGGCCATCGCCGCTGCGGTCTGAGGCGGCAGATAACGCGCAACCTCCCGTTCACGGCACGTGTTACGGGGGATTTGCGCGTGTGGCTTTTGCATTGAGTACCGTGCACTACACTCTCGACAATCCGGGTACTTCCATATTTATCTTTCGCCAGAAGGCTTCAGCGAAGCTGTAAACCGAGAAAGCAATCAATCCGAAGGCCATCACCATCAAAACCAACCATCCAGCGGGTAAACCCTGGAGCGCGTCAAGGGCTTCCTTCATACCGGGTGGATCCATGGCTTGATAGGCAGAGCCGCTAACGGCCAACAGCAATGCAATCTCTATAAAGACGACGCCCCGTGCAATCAGGCCAAACCGAGACACCGGGCGGACGTACCGCATGAGCTCTTCGTCGGCCTCGAAATACTTTTCAAACGATGCCTTCCACCCCTTGATAATGTGAGCGATTCCAACGCCAAGTGGAATAAGAGCAACCAGATACACCAATAAGTTGGAATGCTGCCAAGATAATAGATGTGCCAGCCAATCTTTGGTTTGCTCCCCTGAATTGCCCGAGCTACCAATGCCGCTTACAAGTAGGCCTAACGCAAAAAATGCCAGAGCACCATTGACCAAACCTCCCGCAAACAGACCGGTGCGAATGATCAGGCCCTTGAGATTTTTACCGTGATGGTCGACATCACGCGTAGCTTGCAGAACACGCCATGCCGCAAATGCGAGCAGGCCCGCCACGACGACGCCCACTAAAAAATCGCCAAACGGCTGGCCTAACAAGGCTTCCAGGCTTCTCTGGCTGTCTTTCGGCTTTGTTGAATCTTGTGCCGCAAGCAACGCGAAGATGCCAATGATGAGGTAAATCACTCCTCGAGCGGCGTACCCCCCGCGTGCAAGGACAATAAGGCTATGGTGCGCTGACATTGGCTGCTTTCCCGAAAGTAATACAGGAACAGACTCGTCTGGCTGGAAGGGGTTCTATCGTTATGTTCCGCTGGCCGATCTCTGCCGGTCGTGAGGGGTAGCATACGGTCCCCTTCTCGTTTCAAGAATCATTCGAACTACTGCGACTGCGCATTAAGTTGCCGCTTCCAAAACCGCGGCTACACTCGACCTTGCTGGCCAAGAAGGATCGACGGCAGCCGTGGGTTTTCGTTGGTCCCGTTGAACTATCTATCTTCGAGACAAGGAGCAGTCATGACTTCGCTAGACTCACTTCAGCAAAGACAAATCAACCTGACCCACGCGTACGTGGTGAACAATGCGGCGCTGTCTTCGCCGGATTGGAAAAACATGAAGAACCCTTCGCCGAGCCAGGTCAAAGACAACATTCTTACTCGCCTTAATGGCTCCAAGGTTGGCGGCGGCTATGGCGTAGCCTGGGGGCCCGCCCTGGTCCCGGATGGCGAGCATGTGGCTCACATTACGGTGGTGCTCATCGGCGGGCAGAACGAAAACGACATCGTCGTGGTGACGAGTGGGACCCTTGCCGATTCCATCAAGGATCAGATAGATGATCTTGATATTTCTCCAATGGTGCCGCTGCAGAACATCATCAAGAATTGCCCGGTACCGGCTCACGTGGCGCAGGGGACTGCAGACGGTGTAAACGCGATATTGGGTCAGGAATCGAAAATCGGTGATTAAACGGGGACAGACCACGATTATGAGACGGTCCGATTACAGATGAGTCCAAATCGTGGCCTGTCCCGGTTTCCCAAGGTGGCAATTCTCTACAACGGGCGAATTAGATTCAAATCATTTCGTGTTGCTGGACTGAGCAAAACAACCCACCTGCATTGCCAAAACACCCCTCTCCTACAGCCATCGCCTACAACGTCCATCTAGCTACGCATCCTTGCGCCTTTGCCTACAACTACGCCAGAATCCGCCCGCTTGTGCGCCTTGTCCCGGGGCTCTATTGTCTTCCTGCCACTGCCCCATCAGTGGTCGGGTTTAGTAGCCCGAGGTAATCGAAGTTGTACAAGCGCGTCTCAAACAGGGTCCTACCCTGTTCTTGATGGTGGCTGTACGCAGGGCGCTCAGGCGCGCCGGCTTCTTTGGTTCCCCGGTCTACTAACCTGCGTACAGCTGCCACCCCTTTGTTTAGTAGCTTCGGGGTGTCGGCACCACATTGGGAACCGAAGCTTATGTTCAAAATTACCCCGAATCCGCCAGAAGCAGATTCCATTTCCAAATCCGCAAAATCCAAAGCCAAGCAGCACGACGAAACCACCAAGCGCGTGCTCGATCACTACTTGCTACCGAAACCGGATAAACCCAAAGACGCCCCCAAACCGGGGCAGCTATTCAACGTCGTGAAAGGCCTCGATAACTAATGTTTGCTTGCCAACCTCACTGAGACGTTGGCTTCGGCTGATGCGATGGTGAGTGATCTGGCGTTTGATCTGGATGGGGCACGGCGTCATGTGGCGCTGGGGATTCAGCAGTTGATTGAGTTGAGTTCGTTGTTGGCGAATCGGGTGTTGGATAACGTGGAGCCGCGGCAGTAGGATTTATTCCTAAACGAGAAAACCCGACGTTTTGCGTCGGGTTTTGATTTTCGATCCGTAGGAGTAGGCGAATAACTCTAAATTGCTTTCAAATTTTTCTTCTGCACTTCATCACCTTCCTAGCGGTAGGCCACAAACGCCCAGAAGCGGTCCACTCGGCGTTTCGCAGTTGGAAGTGTAAAATTCGTGGCCTTACCCTCCCAAAGGACTGACCCGTGATTACATGCCATGTCAGGTATGCCATTGACCCATACCAACTTCCGGCGTTCGAGAGCTATTCCCGCCAGTGGATCGGCGTTGTGACCCGCATGGGGGGCCAGCATCACGGCTACTTCCTACCGGCTGAAGGTGCCAACAACATTGCTTACTGTCTGTTCAGCTTTGCCAACCTCGCTGAGTACGAGCGCTATCGCAAAGAAAGCGAGCTGGACGAGGAATGCATTAGATTGGTGGCGGAGGCTACCCAGCAAAGATTCATCTTGAGCTACGAACGCACGTTTCTGCGCCCCGTTTTTTGATTTTGGTTAATTAACCTTTCGGTCGTTGGTCAATGACGCAAGCGCCACCTCGCGTCCACCGGAACAAACTCATGATTAGGCTGTTACCGAAGAATGAGCTCCAAGAGCTTTCCCTGAAAGCTGAAGCAGACGGTTTGGCGCTGAGTGATATTGCCGCCACGTGTGTGAAATTTGATGTTGCCCCACAAGATGTGCTGAACGAGCTGTCCATCGCGATTGCGGAAGGCTATCTACAGGGGACTTTGAATTATGACTTTTGCGACGGCGTCATGAACGGGATCATCAACGCTGTGGTTGAAGTGGGCATGACCAATGACATGCCTCAGCCCGCTTTCTCCCTTTACCAAGCGTTCGACCAAGGTGAGTGGATCCGCAAAAGCGATCCGCCGGAGACCGACCCCAGTGAGAAATATGTGAAGCCGATCGTCCTCGAAATAATGCAAACCCTCGATACAGCATCAAGCAGGCGTCCATATGAACTTTGAAAAACCCGAAGCGCTGAGAGTCCAGCAACGATGCGATGCGCTCGACGATCACGACTTCCGAATGCAAAATTCCTTTTTCCTTTTTCCTTTTTCCTTTTTCCTTTTTCCTTTTTCCTTTTTCCTTTTCTCTTTTTCGTCTGCTTCCCTGCTCGCTAATGCAGAGATTTTGCCGTTGGCCGGATAGCAGAGCTATCTTCAATAAAATCAGACAAAAACGGTCAGTCAAAAAACTCCATACCTGCATACGGCTGGCGCCGGCATTGCTCAAGCCTTGAGGCTAGGCTGCCTACATGCACCTCCAGGCGATGCCCATCGGGATCCGAAAAATAGAACGAGTTGCCTTCGCTCGAGTTGGATTTCCACTCAATTACGTTACGAAGCCGCAAGTAAGCGGCGACTTCTTCAAAGTCGTCCTGCCCCACCGAAAACGCACAGTGGGTGTAATCAGGCTTTTTTTCCGCCACGCGGCTCTCATCGACAGACAGACAAAGCCAGAGGTCACCGAGGGAAAGATAAGCTCCCGTCTCCCAGCGGGCAGCCAATCTAAAGCCGGGAAGAGCCACATAAAACTCAATACTGAGAGAGAGGTTCGCCACCGCCAACGTCAGATGATTCAAGCCAGTCAACATGAGCATCTATCCAGAACCAGTCCATGAGAACGGTCGAGGATAACAATATCGACTTTTTCGACACAATCGGTCGATTTTTGCCTATTGAGAAGAAACGTGAAGAAACGGGGACAGACCACGATTTGGAGTCATAATCGTGGTCTGTCCCCGGTTTCCGTTCACTCGCTTCATAAAGTGGCAACCCGACTGAGCCGTGTCTATTGTCTTTGGCGACATATCGTTTTCGGAGGCATGGACATGAGTCACAGCATTTCGCCCGCCGCTTCAGCCGAGCGGAACACAGGCATGGTCGCCACGACCTTATGGGGCTCGGACACCGTCGCAGGTATCGCGGTCGATCCCGACGGTAATATCTGGCTCGGCGCTTATAGTCGCCTGGGACTGGGTGGCGAAGAGGATTCAGGCTTCACCGGCAGTCTGGTCCGGTTTGATGCCGACGGTCGCCTGGACCGCAACTACAGTGGAGACGGTAAGTCGCTGCTGCCTGTGTCGCTCGATATCGAGGACGGCGGTAATGGCGCGGTGCAGCCGGGAGGGGGTTATCTTGCGGCGCAGTATGTGAAAGTAGGCGATGCCTGGGTGTCGGGCATAAGCCGTACCTTGGCTGACGGCAGCGTCGATACGAGCTTCGGGAACGGCGGCACCGCGACAGTGCCCTTCTACTGGAATGACGATCTTGGCCAGCAAGCGTCATTCTCGGTGCAACGCGACGGCAGCTTTTTCGCAAGCGCCGCGTATCCCTCCGGGGAAATCTACATCGCCCGCTTCGACGCGACGGGGACCCTGGTCTCGTCTTTCGCGGAGGCTGGGGTCCTGCACTTGCCAGCGTCCGTCGGCATCCACCCCAGCGGCACGATTGACGTTTCGCTGCAGGGAGACGGCAAGGTATTGGTCACCGGGCAAGACACCCTGACCCGCCTCAACCCGGACGGCACCCTGGATAACAGTTTTGCGAATGGGGGCAGCCTGGTCCTGGATGTTCATGCAGACGCGCTCGTCATACAGGATGACGGCAAAATCCTGCTGGCGGGCGCCTCGGGCGGCGTGGCGAGCGTCATTCGACTCAACGCCGACGGCTCGCTCGACACCGATTTTGGTGATCAGGGCCAGGTGCGTTGGGGCTCGCAAAGCGCTCCCTTTGCTGTCGCCGACATGGTCGTGCAGGCCGATGGCAAGCTATTGATTGGCGGAAGCCAAGGCACGAGCGCGGACGGTTATCTGGCCGCCTTGGTTCAGTTGAACCCCGACGGCAGCCTGGACCACAGCTTCGGTAATCCCGACGACGGCTATCACCACCTTGACGGCGCCAGCGAGGATGACTTCTTGCTAGGTACCGCTTCGTTCGACGATGCAATCTTTGGTGGGGCCGGTAACGATCTGCTCGATGGACAGCAAGGTCGCGACCTGCTGACGGGCGGTGCCGGAGCCGATACCTTCCGCTACGAGTCAGTCACCGACAGCTACCGAACCGCAACCACGGCCCATAGCGACCGAATTACCGACTTCAACCCCGGCACCGATACGCTCGACCTCTCCTCCCTGGGCTTCCTCGGGCTGGGCAATGGACATGACGGAACCCTGGCGATACGCGTCAATGAAAGTGGGACGCGGACCTACCTCAAGAGTTTCGAGGCCAATGCGGATGGAGAACGCTTCGAAGTGGTCTTCGACGGAAACCTGGGCCAAGCGCTGGATGAAACCAACATCCTGTTCCAGCAAGCCAGGTTGATGGGCACCGAAGGGGCTGATCAATTACAAGGCAACGCTCGTGGCGAAATCATCGAAGGGTTCGCGAGCGACGATCGTCTTTTTGGGGCGCTAGGGAACGATGTATTGGTTGGCGGCGAAGGCCGGGACTTATTAACGGGTGGCGGCAACGACGATGTGTTCCGCTTCGACGCACTGAGCGACAGTTACCGTACCGCCACCGAAAACCACACCGATCGCCTGATGGACTATACCGCCGGTGAAGACACGATCGATGTGTCCGCCCTGGGCTTTACCCGACTGGGAAATGGCTACAACGGCACGTTGGACGTGGTTTTCAATGAAGCCAAGGACCTGACGTACTTGAAGAGCTACGAAGCCGACGCTGCCGGGGCCCGATTCGAGTTGAGCCTGGTTGGGGATCACTCCGGTTACCGTAACTTGGACATCACCTTCGCGCCCTCGGAAGAAGAAGTATTTCAATTGGTCGGCGTGGCTGACTTCCAGGTTTAGCGCGGCCAACAAACGAGAAAGGAGCAAAAACCCAACAGTCCGAGCAAGGTCGCCAGAGAGAGGCACGTCAAAAAGCAGCAGAGTTGAACCGTCGAAACGACTGACAACCACTGCTTGGAGACCTGACATGACTCAATTCAATCCAACCCCTGATGAAGTTGCAGGCAAAGTAGCCCTGGTGACCGGTGCGGCCAGTGGCATTGGTAAAGCCATTACCGAGCTGCTCCATGCGCGCGGTGCCAAAGTAATCGCCGAGGACATCGACCCGTCTGTAAACGACCTGGAGCGAGACGGCATTGTGCCCTTCGTCGCGGACATCACCCTGGATGGCTCCGCTGAAAAAGCCGTCGCCCTGGCCGTCGGGACGTTCGGCAAGCTGGACGTGCTGGTCAATAACGCTGGCCGAATCCTCTACAAACCGATCGTGGAAATGACGCGCGAAGACTGGACGTGGCAGATGGAAACCAACATCACCGGCGCGTTCCTGCATTCTCGCGAAGCGATGAAGGCAATGATGAAAAACAAATCCGGGGCGATCGTGAACATCGCCTCCTACGCCTCGTATTTTGCGTTCCCCGGCATCGCCGCCTACACCGCTTCCAAAGGCGCCCTCGCCCAACTGACGCGCACCCAGGCGCTTGAAGCAATCGAGCACGGCATCCGGGTAAACGCCATTGGCGTCGGTGACGTGGTGACCAACCTGCTGAACCACTTCATGGACGACGGCCGCGGCTTCCTGGAGGAACACGGTAAATCGGCACCCATCGGCCGGGCGGCGGCGCCAGAGGAAATTGCCGAAATCGTCTCCTTCCTCGCCTCCGAACGCGCCAGCTTCATCGTCGGCTCGGTGGTCATGGCTGACGGCGGCATGAGCATTCCCGTGGGCTGATGCTTGCTTTGATCCGTGCGGTGCGGCGTTGTCCGCACCGCGTTTTTTTGGGAACCGCGATGACGAACTCATCGGCAAAGGGCTCACTTGCGATAGTGGCTCGGCGTCACGCCCACCTGGCGCTTGAAGACTTGGGAAAAATGGCTTGGGCTGCTGTACCCCACGTCCAGGCCGATATCGATAATGCTGCGATCCGTCTCCAACAGAAGCTGCCGGGCACGGGCCATTCTCAGTCGGATGAAAAACTGCGAAGGCGAGTGCCCGGTAGCTTTCTTGAACAGCCGGCTGAAGTGAAATTCGCTCATGTCAGCGGCTTCGGCCAGCGCCCGCAAGCTGAACTCCTTTTGCAGATTGCCTTCCATGTCCGCCAACACGCGTCGCAATTTATAAGCCGGCAAGGCATTGCGGCGGGCGATATCGTCCGCCGAATCGTCCAGATACTCACGGGCGAGGTGAACGGCCAGGCACTGCGCCAGTCCTTGCAGAAAGAGTGCGCTGCCCCCGTGGCGAGTGGTCAGTTCCGTGCGGAACTGTTCCAGCAGCACGGACAGTACATCGTCACGACCACCCGACACCTCGCGCAAGCGGACAGCACCAGGGCCATCGAGCGTCTCCTGAATGGCTTTCTCCAACAACGCGATGCCCAGGTAGATATGCATCACGACAAAAGCGTCTGCGCCAGAAACATTCCAGCGCATTTCGTAGGGCTCAGCCGATGTGGTCAAAAAGAAATCGCCCTGGGACACGACGCTGGTTTGCCACTCGCCACCCAGGGTCCGTTCCTGCACCGCCGCGGTGCCTGACATGATCCATACCAGCAAGGGCTCAGCGACGGCTGGGACGATAACGCTTTCCTCCTGGCGCTCGCGGTTGAATATCTGCACCAACACGTCGCGGCCGGCCAATTCATCCGAAGTCGCCAGGCACTCGCCGCGAATGTAAGCCTCCAGCCCACGGGGCGAGGTTCGTTCTATTGGCTTCATGCTCATCAACCTCCCTTATCGATCCCCCGTCAGCGCCCCTGATGTTGAAAAATTTTTCTAGGCGACACCTTTCATACGCCAATACACCGTTGCCGCCATCACCAGCACGACAATCACGACCACGAGCCCCTGGTGTTGCAGCGTGTGCCAAGGCAGCCGCCCGACCCGAAGTTTGACGGCGCGCCATGCTCGGGCCCAAATGGAAACCTTACCGCCGCTCAGCGCTTGATTCGTGAAGTACAGGATGCCGAGGCACACCGCGACCGAGCTTCCCCAACGCAGC
>NZ_JAOSHO010000320.1 GCF_025917275.1 Pseudomonas agronomica
CGCGAGCAAGCTCGCTCCCACAGTAGAGTCTCATTCGGATTTAAGGATCACCTTCATCCGCTCATCCGCCAGCGTCGAGCCAAACACCTCGGCATAACGCAGGGTGGCGTTGGCATGCTCGCGCATGATCGCCTCGGCACGGGCGCCCTGGCGATTGACCAGCGCGTCGAACACTGAGTGATGCTGCATATGGGCATAGTTGAAGCGCCGGTACTCGCCGGCCATGTTCTGGCGATCGACCGCCAGGGCGGTGACGGAGGCGAATGGCAAGTGGTCGTTGCGCGCCAGGGCGTCGGCGATGGCCGGGTTGTGGCTGCCTTCGACGATCACTTGGTGAAAGCGCATATTGAGGTCGTGATAGACCTCCAGGTCTTCTTCGGTCACATAGCCTTTGGCGAACAGTTCGTCGCCTTGCACCAGGCACAGTTCGAGCGCGCGCCGAGCCTCGTCGGATAAACCGCGTTCGGCCGTCTGGCGGGCGGCTAACCCTTCGAGCACCCCACGCACCTCCACCGCTCCGGCAATCTCCTCGGCACTGACAGAGCGCACCTGGAAACCACGCCCGCCAAAACGCACCAGCAGCCCTTCCTGCTCCAGGGTGCGAAACGCCATGCGCACTGGCATGCGCGAGACGCCGAACAATTGGGCGGTTGGGATTTCCATCAGGCGTTCACCTGCCGCAAGCTCGCCAGAAGCGATCATTCGACGCAACGCAACCAGCACCGTTTGGCCGGGCTTACTCATTCAGGTGATATCCAGAGAAGAGAGAGCCGCCATAGTAATTGCAATCAAATGTGGGAGCGAGCCTGCTCGCGAAGGCGTCGTCATGGCCGACATCATTGTCGACTGGCCCTCCGCCTTCGCGAGCAGGCTCGCTCCCACAGGGAAGTGTCAGCCGGTATTGCCGGCACGCAGGACGGTGGGGTCTTCTGCTCGATACAGCGCCTCGACCTTGGCCGCGCGCCATTGCAACACGGCGCGTTGGTTGATCGAGCCTTTGTCGGTGATTTCACCACGGTCGATGGAGGCCGGTTCGTCCAGCAGTGCGATCCACTCCACACGACTGGCGTTGCCATTGGCATCACGGTTCAGGCGCTGCAACCAATCGGCAAACCATTGGCGCACCGGTGGGCTCGCCAAGACCTCGGCATCGCTGGCGTCCGCGGCCAGGCCCGAGAGCCTGCGGCAGTCGTGCAGGCGCGGGAACACCAGCGCACCGAGGTGCGGGCGATCCGGCGCGGTCACCACCAGGTCCTGGACGTAAGGCGTGCCTTCGAGCACCGCGCGGTTGCGCAACGGCCCGACGCTGACGAACACCCCGGAGGACAATTTGAAATCCTCGGCAATGCGCCCGTCGAACATCAGTCCCAGTTGCGGGTTGGCGGGATCGGCGAGCTTGATGGCATCGCCCGAGCAGTAGAAGCCGGCGTCGTCGAACACTTCGGCGGTCTGCTGCGGCGAACGCCAGTAGCCGGGCATGATGTGCGGCCCGCGAAAGCGTCCTTCGAACTTGCCGTCCACCGGCACCAGCCGCACTTCGCAACCGGGCGCCGGCAAACCGATGTAGCCAGCCATGGACAGCGGCCCCGTGGTGAACGTGCACGACGGCGACGCTTCGGTCATGCCCAGGCCGGCCATCATGCGGATCCGTTCGCCGCAATGCTGCTCGGCGACTTTGTCGAGTCGATCCCAGGTGCTTTGGGAAAGACCTGCTGCGGCGAAGAAGAACAGGCTGATGCGCTTGAAAAAGCGTTCGCGCAAGTCAGCGTCCTGTTCCAGGGCGCTTACCAATTCTTCCCAGCCCTTGGGCACGGTCAGGTAGGCCGTCGGGGAAATTTCCTTGAGGTTGCGCAAGGTTTCAGCGAACCCCTGGACGGTGGGCTTGCCATCGTCCAGATAGAACGTGCCGCCGTTGTACAGCACGATGCCGACGTTGTGGCTGCCGCCAAAGGTATGGTTCCACGGCAACCAGTCCACCAGCACCGGCGGTTCTTCGCCGAATACCGGGAAGGTCTGCAACAGCATCTGCTGGTTGGCGCAGAGCATGCGCTGCGTAGTGATCACCGCCTTGGGCAGCTTGGTGGAGCCGGAGGTGAAGAGGAATTTGGCGATGCTGTCCGGCCCCGTGGCGGCAAAGGCCCGCTCAGCCTCGACACCACGCGGTTGCGCGAGCAGGCTGGCGAAGCTTGTCCTGGTCCGGCCGGGTATGTCTCCACGCACCGTGACCAGGGGAACATCCGCCGGCAACACGGCATTGATTGCGCGCTCGAACGGCGCGGCGTCGCTGACGAACACCAGCCCCGGCTGCAACAGCTCGCAGACATGCCGCAGCTTGGCGAAATCCTGGGACAGCAGCGAATAAGCCGGCGACACCGGGCAATAGGGAATCCCTGCGTACATCGCGCCCAAGGCCATCTGCAGATGTTCGATGTCGTTGCCCGACAGCAGCGCCAAGGGTTTTTCCGCCGATAAACCATAGGCCAGCAAACCCTGGGCGATGGCCCGCACGCTGTCGAGCATCTCGGCATAACTGACGTGACGCCAGTCGCCCTTGTTTTCCCGCGCAGCGATAAAGGTCTGGTTCGGCCGCACCTCGGCCCAGTGCACCAGGCGATCGAGCAAACGCTGCGGCACCGGCGCCAAGGGTTCGAGGGAACGCATGTGCAGGATGCCCTGCTCTTCCTTCACTTCTACGGCTGGATGACCAATCGACACCTGGCGATAGCGCGCAGGCTCGGGCCGGGAGGATGATCTGAACTCGGAACTCACGGTGCATCTCCTCCATCAAGGCACGCTCGGGTCGCGCGAAGCGAGCGGAGCGTGGCAGCATCTGGCTGCGGCCTTGTCATTATTATGTCTGGCCTGCATCGGGCGCTGGTCTTCAGGACACAGCGCCTGCGATGCGACGGATTTTCAGATCGGGTAGTGCCGCGGACCGTTCTGCATCGTCACCCAGCGCAACTGGGTGAAATGCTCGATGGACGCCTTGCCGCCGAAGCTGCCGTAACCACTGGACTTGACCCCGCCGAAGGGCATTTGCGCTTCGTCGTGCACGGTCGGGCCGTTGATGTGGCAAATGCCGGACTCGACTCGTTGGGCCAGGGCCAGCGCGCGGCTGGTGTCGCGGCTGAAGATGGCCGCCGACAAACCGAACTCCGAATCATTGGCCAGGCGCAGGAGTTCTTCGTCACCCTCGCCTCGCACCAGCACCGCCACCGGCCCGAAGGATTCCTCGCGATACAGGCGCATGTCCGACGTAACACCGTCCAGCAAGGTCGGCTGCAAGATGCTGCCGTCCAACTGGCCGCCCACGACCAGCTTCGCGCCTTTGGCCAGGGCATCGTCGATCAGGCCCTTGATGCGCCGGCCGGCACTGGCGTCCACCAGCGAACCCAGCACCGAATCACTGGCCCCGGGATCCCCGGCGCGCAAGGTAGCGATCTTCGTCGTGAGGCGCTCGATAAAGGCATCGGCGACGCTCGCATCGACGATCAAGCGCTCGGTGGACATGCAGATCTGGCCCTGGTTGAAATACGCGCCGAAGGCCGCCGCTTGCACCGCTGCGTCCAGATCGGCGTCGTCCAGCACCAGCAGCGGCGCCTTGCCGCCCAATTCCAGCAATGCGGGCTTGAGGTGCCGGGCCGACAGTTCGCCGACAATACGACCGACGTGGGTCGAACCGGTGAAATTCACCCGTCGCACCGCCGGGTTGGAGATCAGCCGTTCGACGATGGCAGGTGCATCCGCCGGTGCGTTGCAAATGACGTTGACCACGCCGTCGCCCAGGCCAGCGTCTTGCAGCACCTGGCCGATCAAGCGGTGCACCGCCGGGCTGATTTCCGAAGCCTTGAGCACCACAGTATTGCCGCACGCCAGCGGCATGGCGATGGCGCGGGTGGCGAGGATCACCGGAGCGTTCCATGGCGCGATTCCCAGCACCACGCCGCAGGGTTGGCGCAAGGCCATGGCGAAACTGCCGGGCACATCCGAGGGAATGACTTCGCCATTGATTTGAGTGGTCATGGAGGCGGCTTCGCGCAGCATGTTCGCGGCCAGGTGCACATTGAAGCCATACCAGTTGGCCATGGCGCCGGTCTCGCCAGCGGCGGCGACGAATTCGCCGCTGCGGGCCTGCAACTGCTCGGCCGCCCGCAGCAAGCGGGTGCGGCGTTCGTTGGGCGCCAGCGCGGCCCACGCAGGGAAAGCGGCTTGTGCGGCCGCCACGGCGGCGTCGGCGTCTTCCAATGTGGCGGCCGCCACACGAGACACCACTTCACCGGTCACCGGGTTGCAGCGCTCGAAGGTCCGGCCATCACGGGCCGGGCACGACTGGCCGCCGATCAACAGGGGCACGTCCAGCATGGTGATTCCTCTTTATTGTCTTTATCGGAATGCATTCACAGTAGCGCCGGGAGCCGTGGGCGAACAGCTCCGAGGCGCTCTGTTGTCTCAACGCTTGTAGGTTTGCAGGCCCGGCTTGATGCTCTTGTCGTCGAGGAACTGCTTCATCCCCTGCTCGCGTCCGCCTTCGGTGTCGAGCAGGCGCGACTGATCGAGCTTGGCGTAGAGGTAATCCTCGTTCTGCTCCCACGTCAGTTCGCGGCAACGCTTGAAGCCATGCTTGGCCGCACGCAGGACCACCGGGTTTTTCTCCAGTAGGTTGCGCGCCAGCTCGACGGTGACTTCACGCAGCTGCGCCAGGGGCACGCTTTCATTGACCAGGCCCATCTCGGCAGCTTTCTGCCCGCCAAACGTCTTGCCGGTCATGATGTAGTACAGCGACTGGCGGTGGCCCACAGTATCGGCCATGGCCTTGCTGACCAGGTTGCCGGGCGGAATGCCCCAGTTGATTTCCGAGAGGCCGAAGGTGGCTTCGTCGGCGCAGATCGCCAGGTCGCACGCCACCAGCGGGCTGAATCCGCCACCGAAACACCACCCGTTGACCATGGCGATGGTCGGCTTGGTATACATGCGCAGCAGTTTCCACTGCCATTGCGAGGCTTCGCGGCGGATTTTTTCCTGGAGGATTTCCGGCCCGGCGTCCACTTCGCGGAAATACTCCTTGAGGTCCATGCCGGCGGTCCAGGCTTCACCGGCGCCAGTGAGCACCAGCACGCCAGCGGCGGGATCCTGTTCCAGGGTTTCCAGCACATCGACCATCTCGCGGTTGAGGGTCGGGCTCATGGCGTTGCGTTTTTCCGGGCGATTGAGGATGACCCAGGCGATGCCGTCGTCGATCTCGACCTTGACCGTTGTCCAACGACCTTCGTAGTTGCTCATGGCGCGTGCTCTCTTGTTCTTGGCTGAAGATGATCAAAAACTAACCCTGAATATTAGTTATGTCAATTAACTATTAATCGATTTACCTTTGTTTTTTCTGCAGCTGGATTGGCGCACTGAACGACAAATATGTGAACGACCGTAGCCATCGCTCGACAACCTCGGCAAACTGGATAGCCTTGTTAACCACTGACGTTGAGGATGCACCTTTCGATGGCCAAGTCTTCCAAGCTCGCCGAACCCGCCGCCGAGGCTCTGCTCGACGCCAGCGACACGCAGGCGCCGATGGATTCCGCCCTGGAGGAGCTGATCGGCTACGCCTTGCGTCGCGCCCAGTTGAAGCTGTTCCAGAACCTGATCAGCCGCCTCGCGGTCCATGATTTGCGACCCGCCCAATTTTCAGTCCTGGCGATCATCGACCAGAACCCGGGCCTGATGCAGGCCGACCTGGCCAAGGCGCTCGCCATCGAGCCGCCGCAGGTGGTGCCGTTGTTGAACAAACTGGAAAGCCGGGCCTTGGCCGTGCGGGTGCGCTGCAAGCCGGACAAGCGTTCCTATGGGATTTTCCTGAGCAAGACCGGCGAGACGTTGCTCAAGGAACTCAAGCAGATCGCCACGGAGAGTGATCTCGATTCCACCGCTGCGCTTTCAGTTGCAGAGCGCGAGGAGCTGCTGCGGTTGTTGAAGAAGGTTTACCAATAATCCTGTGGTGAGGGCCCCCTCTGGGTTG
>NZ_JAOSHO010000321.1 GCF_025917275.1 Pseudomonas agronomica
GGGGAGTATTCAGGAGTCAATTGGCGCCAGGATCCGCCACCAACCGCCCGCCATCCTTGGTCAAGGCCTTCATGAACTCGGTTTGCAGCTCCGGGTCGTTGCGCGTCAGTTCGATCAGGCTCTGTTCGAGCTCGCTGGCTTCTTCTTCAAGTCCCAGCTCCGACAGGCGCTTGACCCGGTGAACCCACTGGCTCACTTCGTCATCTTCCAAATCGTCGTAGATCAGCGCATGGGCCTCCACCAGCTTGCTGCGCAGCGTGCTGCTGATGCTCAGGGATGAGTCGGTATGCACTTCGTCCTGGGCATCGGTCACGCTGATCTGCAATTTTCCGAATTGGCTCAGGTCATGCTCGGCGAAGGGACTTTCCAGCAGGTTCAAGCGCAACACGCCATTGCGGTCGGTGCTCATCTCGAAGGTCTGGCGAGCGGCTTTCACTTCCACCGGGCGCTCGCTCCAGGGCAGGCTCGAATGTTCCGTGCGCTTGTCGCGCTGGACCTCATCGATCCCAGCCAGGTTCTGTTGCGCCCGACCGTTGGAGGGGACGTTCATGAACGGGTTCAGCCCGGCGAAACCGTAGCTGATCCAGTCGCGGGTAGCAGATTCGGGGAGGCTGCCCAGGGCAAATACGTTGACGACGTTCGCGCCGACGCCAGCGACCACCGCCACCGCGCCCAGCGGGATCTCATAGATCTCCCGCCAAGGCTGGTAGGGCGTGTAGCGATCATAGTGCCGGGTGACTTCGAATTCGGTGACTTCGAAAGTTTTCTGCTCATTGATCCGAACTCGACGTTGCGGCAGGTCGAGCACCTTGGGTTCGCCCACATCGATCTGCAGGCTATGGTCGAGCAGCTTGCGCTCGATCCGTTCTTCGTGCTCGTTGCGTTGCGACATCTGGTTGGCGCAGCCGCTGACCAACAGGGCGCCGCACAGTGCGGCGCCCCCGAGGCCTAAGGTGTTTCGCTTGAACATGACGTCTCTATCTGGTCTCAGCGGCGGATACGGGCCTGGAGGAAGGACAGCACGTCGGCGACCGGCAGCGCTTGCGGCTCGGCCTCGGTACGGCTCTTGTATTCCAGGTTGCCTTCGGCCAGGCCACGGTCGCTGACCACGATCCGGTGCGGGATACCGATCAGCTCCATGTCGGCGAACTTGATGCCCGGGCTGGTTTTCTTGTCGCGGTCGTCCAGCAGCACTTCGAAGCCGGCGGCCGTCAATTCGGCGTAGAGCTTGTCTGTTGCTTCGCGCACCTGTTCGGTTTCATAGCGCAGCGGCACCAGGGCAATCTGGAACGGCGCGAGTGTGTCGCTCCAGATGATCCCGTTCTCGTCGTTGTTCTGCTCGATGGCGGCGGCCACCACGCGGGACACGCCAATGCCATAGCAGCCCATCTGCAGGGTGACTGGCTTGCCGTTCTCGCCCAGCACTTCACATTTCATCGCCTTGCTGTACTTGTCGCCCAGCTGGAAGATGTGACCGACCTCGATGCCCCGCTTGATTTCCAGGGTGCCCTTGCCGTCCGGGCTTGGATCGCCGGACACGACGTTGCGCAGGTCCGCGACGGTTGGAACCGGCAGGTCGCGCTCCCAGTTCACGCCGAAATAATGCTTGTCATCGATGTTGGCGCCGATGGCGAAGTCGCTCATCAGCTCCACGGAGCGGTCGATGATGATCGGCAGCGGCAGGTTCAACGGGCCGAGGGAGCCGGCGCCAGCGCCGATGGCGTCGCGCAGCTCGGCATCGGTGGCCATGACCAGCGGGCTGGCGACGCCAGGCTGGTTGGCGGCCTTGATTTCATTCAGCTCGTGATCGCCGCGGATGATGAGGGCAATCAGCTTGCCTTCTTCTTCCGCACGCACGATCAGTGTCTTGATGGTGCGCTCGATGGGCAGGTTGTAGCCTTCCACCAGTTGGGCAATGGTCTTGGTATTCGGCGTGTCCACCAGGCGCAGTTCTTCGGTCGGCGCGGCGCGGGAGGTTTCCCGTGGCACGGCTTCGGCTTTCTCGATGTTCGCGGCGTAGTCGGAGCCGTTGCTGAAAACGATGTCGTCTTCGCCGGATTCGGCCAATACGTGGAACTCGTGGGAACCGGCACCGCCGATGGAGCCGTTGTCGGCTTCAACCGGGCGGAATTTCAGGCCCAGGCGAGTGAACACGTTGCAATACGCCTGGTGCATGCGGTCGTAAGTGACCTGCAGCGACGCCAGGTCGGCGTGGAACGAGTAGGAGTCCTTCATGATGAATTCGCGACCGCGCATCAGGCCGAAGCGTGGACGGATCTCGTCACGGAACTTGGTCTGGATCTGGTACAGGTTGATCGGCAGCTGCTTGTAGCTGCTCAACTCGTTGCGCATCAGGTCGGTGATCACTTCTTCGTGGGTCGGGCCCGCACAGAAATCACGACCATGGCGGTCCTTGATGCGCAGCAACTCGGGGCCGTACTCTTCCCAGCGTCCAGATTCCTGCCACAGCTCGGCCGGTTGGGTGCTCGGCATCAACACTTCCAGGGAGCCGGCGGCGTCCATTTCTTCGCGAACGATGGCTTCGACCTTGCGCATCACCCGCAGGCCCATCGGCAGCCAGGTGTACAGGCCGGAAGCGAGTTTGCGGATCATGCCGGCACGCAGCATCAACTGATGGCTGATCACGACGGCGTCGGAAGGCGTTTCTTTCTGTGTGGCGAGCAAAAATTGACTGGTGCGCATGGTTGGCCGTTGTCGGTTGCTGATGACGAGAAGTGACGCAGCATTGTACGGGCGAGATGCCCTCGCGTACAGGCGCGTGGCCTGTTGCCGGATCCGGGCGCCGGTTTCCCTGGCGCCTGCTGACATTTCCTACGATTTCTGGGCCTACGATTCTTGGGCGGGCCGGGTTGGCGTTGATTCCGGCTCCGACTCCGATTCAGGCGTTGGGCCTTGGCGGCGATTTTCCTGGTACCAGTGCAGCGCGATCAGCAACAAAGTCGGCACGCCGAGCAGGGCGGTGATCAGGAAGAAGTCGTGATAGCCGAATTTCTCCACCATGACCCCTGAGTAGCCGCCAATCAGGCGCGGCAGCAATAGCATGATCGAGCTGAGCAGAGCGTATTGGGTCGCCGAAAACTTCAGGTTGGTCAGGCTCGACAGGTACGCCACGAATGCCGAGGTGGCGAGGCCGGAGCTGAAGTTGTCCAGGGAGATCGTGACAATCAGCATCTTCAGGTTCGGGCCCATGTCCGTGAGCATCAGGAACAGGATGTTGGTGGCGGCCGAGGACACGCCGCCGATGAACAGGATTGGCAGGATCCCGAATCGCACGATCAGCAGGCCGCCCATGCCGGCGCCGACCAGGGTCATGATCAGCCCGAAGATCTTGCTGACGCTGGCGATCTGGTCCTTGGTAAAGCCTTGGTCGATGTAGAACACATTGGCCATGACGCCCATGACCGTGTCGGACATCCGGTAGGTGGCGATCAATCCCAGCAGCAAGAGTGCCTGCCAGCGGTAGCGCAGGATGAAGTCGTTGACGGGCGTCAGTACCGGCGCCAGGCCGCGACGTCCCATGGACGACAGACACAGGGCCGTCAGGAGGATATAGAGGATCGCTCGCAAGAATGCGCGATCTTCGAGCAGCAGGTCGAGCAGGCTGACGCCTTCGAACAGTACGCTGGCAAAATCCGTGTTGTAGAGCTGGGTGAACATCGCCGGGACCGATACCAGCAGCACGATCAGCACGAAGACCGAGGCCAGTTGGTGGACGAAGGTATAGCGCCCGGCCTGCAACTGGGTGCGCAGCGGCACGGGGGGCTCGCGCATCAAGAGTGACGTCAGCAAGGCGGGCACCATCAGCACGCCAAACAGCAGGTACGTACCGGCCCAGGCCGAATGCTTGTAGCTGAACCCGGTGGAACCGAACCCCTCGGCGAAGAAAAGCGCGCCGGCAGTGGCGAGCAGCGCGGCGACCCGATAGCCAGACATATAGCTGGCGGCCAATGCGGCCTGGCGGGTGTCTTCGACGATTTCAAGTCGATAGGCATCGACGGCGATGTCCTGGGTGGCTGAGGCAAAGGCGACTATGACGGCAATCGCGATCAACCAGGACAGGTGCTTTTGTGGATCGCAGAAGCTCATCCCGACCAGGCCGAGGATCACCAGGCCTTGGGAAAGCACCAACCATGAACGACGGCGCCCCAGTTTGCCCAGCAATGGAAGGCGCCATTGGTCGAGCAGTGGCGACCACACCCATTTGAAGGCATAGGCCAGGCCGATCAGGCTCGCGTAACCGATGGTCTCGCGGGCCACGCCGGCCTCGCGCAACCAGACCGAGAGCGTGGAAAACACCAGCATGTACGGCAAGCCGGCGGCGAAGCCAAGCAGCAACAGCACGAGCGTCGAAGGACTGGCATAGGCGGCGAGGGCGGCGCGCCAGGTTTTACGGGGCATGGGCTGGAGTCTGCCTCAAAAATTGCGAAAACAAAGCGCGCACTCTAACCGCTGTGCTCTACCGGGCGCCAGCCATGGCGCTGAATATCAACACGATTATTCAGGACACTGATCCCTTCCATGCGCAAGCGCGCGCGTTGTTCGTCCCCCGAGGCGCTGCCCGCCGGCAGGCTGATCCGACCGCCGGCCGCCAACACGCGATGCCAGGGCAGCTTGGTGTCGTTCGGCAGTTGGCTGAGCGTGCGTCCGACCCAGCGGGCCGCGCGGCCCAGGCCGGCCATATCGGCTAGCTGGCCGTAAGTGACGACTTTGCCTTCCGGTACCTGCGCCAGGGTCAGGTAGAGCGTGGTTCGTCGGACTTGGGCTGGATTTTCGGAGTCCACTGGGGCGTCAGTCACGGGGTAGTTCCTGAAATAGGTCCGTCTGTAGATTAATTCCTACAGGGCGCGTTGATAAATGAACTCATCATCGGTACGCGGGTCAGTCGTTGCTGAGGTGTCATCCTGGGGGATAATGCCGCCTTTTCACCGAAAACTTGAGCCCATTATCGCTTATGTTGTCCAGAACTCTGCTGTGCCTAGCTGTTACGAGCGCCTCCATGCCATTGCTTGCCGATACCGTCTGGTTGAAGAACGGCGACAAGCTCAGCGGCAAGATTACCGTCTTCGATGGCGGCAAACTGTTGATCCAGACCGATTACGCCGGTGCGGTCCCTATTGACTGGAAGCAGGTCAAGACGCTTGAAAGCGACCAGCAATTGTTGGTCAAGCAGGACGCTTATTCCGGCGAAAAGGCCAAGGCCTTGCAGCCGGCGGAAGAGGGCAAGGTGACATTGGCCAATGGCGATGCGCCCAAGACCGTTGAGCTGGCGAGTATCCAGCAGATCCTCAAGCCCAAGCCAGTGGTCGAAGACTTGGTCTGGAAAGGCAATATCGACGCCGCGCTGGATTACCAGCGGGCGGAAAACGATACCGATGACTACGACATCGACTTCAAGACCTCGGCACGCCACGGCCGATGGCGACACACCGCTGAAGGCGAGTACAACCGTGAATTCCAGGATGATGTGGTTTCGACCGACAACTGGCGCCTGGAATATTCCCTCGACCGGTTCATCACCGACAAATGGTTCTGGCAAGGTCGCCTCAATTACAAGCGGGACAAAGTCGAAGACCTGGCGCGTCAGCGCGTAGTCGGTACCGGTCCGGGCTACCAGTTCTGGGACGATGAACTGGGGGCGTTCTCGCTGGGGTCGCTGCTCAACCGCACCGATTACGAGTACCGCGACGGCAGCAAGGACAACTTTTATTCCGTGGCCATGAAGTGGGATTACAACCGCTACCTGATTGGCAAGCGCGTTGAGTTCTTCACCAATGGCGAGGTGGGCAAGCCGCTGTCTGACGTCGCCGACTACGCCTATGACGCCGAAGTCGGGCTGCGCTACAAGGTGACGGACTGGGCGTCGCTCAACCTCAAGGCCGAGAAGGACGTGATCGAAGGGACTGAAGACAGCGACCTGAGCAAGACGCGCTACACGGCTGGGTTTGGCGTGACTTGGTAATCCCAGGCTAACCAACAAACCAATGTG
>NZ_JAOSHO010000322.1 GCF_025917275.1 Pseudomonas agronomica
TCATGTTGCCCTGGAGATATTGAGGCCGATGGGCCGTACAGCGAAATAGTGCCCGGGGGAGGTTTGGCTGCGCATGAGGCTCGCGGTGGGCACCTGATTGCAAAGCACGTAGGCAGAACAGATGCACAGCTAGCCCAAAGGATGGAAGCAGAGCCTAATATCCCTGCGGCTTCCACATTCCCTAATAGAGCGACTGCCGAGTCGTCCGCAGCCAGGGGGATAGCCGCCAATGAACAGAAAATTGAAGATTTCTTAAATAGCCCACAGACGAAAACAACAATCACACATACTTATGCCGAGCCGGTTGGTGTCAACTTACTGCGCGACAGCGATGATTATATACCAGCGTATAAGGCTTTGTTTGTACTGAAAAAAGACCCTGGGAAACCAGAGGGCTATTTTTTACTGACAGGATTCCCTGAAGCATGAAAACAAAACTTGTAGAACTGCATGATTTTTTTGGCGCCTACTTTCATCAAGACTGGATGATCGAGCATGGAAGCTCAGAAGACGTCATTAGTTCCTTTTTAGTTGAATCTGATATCGGCATCCTGAGACTCGTCCAGCAGGAAGTCGACTCATTGCTTAACGAACAGAGAAGTGAGCAGGACTTAAGAAATTATCTCTTGAAGGAACTTAGCTGTTATTACTGTTACTGGAACGAATGGCAAACCGGCGAACAATGGCTGCTTCATATTGCTAACAGATTAGACATTACAATCAGTCAGCTTGGCCGTCCCAAATGAAAGTTGAGTTGCTCTCGACTGACACACCGCCTTCGCGAGCAAGCTCGCTCCCACAAGGGATCACCTAAAGGCCAGAGCCGCGCTTCGAGCCGGCCATGACGCCGATAACCAAAAAAACGGAACCCAATCCCAGCGCTCCCCCTCAATTCCAGAGAGACCAACCCGAGACGGAGCCCGCCGCCATGAACCACCCAACCCTCACCTTCGCCCAACTCCACCCCGGCGATCGCTTCACCCTGCCCGCCGATCACCGTCTGTTCACCAAGCTCACCGACAGCACTGCCCGTGAGCACAGCGTGCATTCGATCAATCTTAAGGAGGAAGGTTACGGTTACGCCGAAGACCCCATAAAAAACCTGCCCGGGGAAGCACCGGTCGAGTACGTCCCGGTTGGTGGGCCGTTGCGGGCTGGGGGCTAGGGCTCCTGCCGACGTTATAAACGCCGCGACATGAGCCACTGTTCCTTGCCCCAGGCCTCGAAGCGCTCCAGCACTTCCCAGCCAAGCTTGGCGTAGTAATCCCGTTCACTGTGGGTGTGCAGGTACAACGTCGCGAAGCCAGCCTGTCTGGCATGGTTGCAGATGCCTTCGATCAATCGCGCGGCGAGGCCTCGGCGGCGGGCGTCCGGGCGGACGAATATGCAGGCGAGCCAGGGGCCGAGCTCGGGGCGCTCGGGTAGGTCGTCATTGGCCAGCGAGGCGCCGCCCAGTAGCTGGTCGTGTTCCAGGGCGACCAGGCATTTCCAGCGGCCATCGCGCTGCCCTGCCGAAAACTCCTTTTGCCAGTGGCCGAGCGATTGGTGGGCGAATTCGTAGGTGAATTCGCGATAGAGCCATTCGGCCATCAGGTTGCATTTGTCCATGTGGTTAACAAGCCAATCCACTCGCAGCATTTGTACAGTCCCTATTTAGTCGCTCCAACAGCGCGAATACCGACGCAGATGCCTACCCGCGCGCATTCCCAGCAAATACCCACCTGCAACGCCCCAACCTATCGTAATCTCGCATCTGCACAAGCCCTGCCCCGAATCCGGCCGAGATCACAGTCCAAATGCCTTCCATCTATCAACTCAAGCCCGCTTTCCAGAATCTGCTTCGCCCCGCCGTACAACGCCTTTACAACAATGGCGTCACCGCCAACCAGGTGACCTTGCTCGCGGGCGTCGTTTCCGTGCTGGTGGGGGCGGTGATTGCGTGGTTCGCCAGTCATCCGTGGGTTTTTGTCCTGGTGCCAGTGTGGATGTTCCTGCGCATGGCGTTGAATGCGGTGGATGGCATGTTGGCGCGGGAGTTTGGCCAGCAATCGAATCTGGGCGCCTACCTCAATGAGCTATGCGATATCATCGCCGACGCTGCCTTGATCCTGCCTTTTGCCCTGTTTCCCGATACCAGTCTGTTGCTCGTGTTGTTGGTCACGCTGTTGGCGCTGTTCAGCGAATACGCTGGCGTGCTGGGGGCGATGGTCGGGGCTTCGCGGCGCTATGACGGGCCGATGGGCAAGAGTGACCGCGCCTTTGTGTTTGGCGTGCTGGCGACCGGTATTGCCCTGGGTTGGCTCGGGGCGCTGTGGGTTGATGGTGTGATGGCGGTGGTTGCCGCCCTGCTGGTTTATACCTTGGTCAATCGGGTCCGTCATGGCCTGAGCCAAGTGACGGAAAACGCTCCCTCAGCATAAGGAAGTTGCAATGCGCGAAGCCCAGGAACTGACGTTCACCACCTTTGACGGCGTGGAGTTGTTCTACCGGCACTGGCCGGCTGTCGAGGTCGCGGCGGGTGAGCCCCGCCAGGCTGTGTTGTTGTTTCACCGTGGCCATGAGCACTCGGGGCGCATCGCGCACCTGGTGGATGAGCTGGATTTGCCCGGGTTCGAGTTTTTCGCCTGGGACGCACGCGGCCACGGCCAGTCACCTGGCGAACGCGGCGACAGCCCGAGCTTTGCCACCAGCGCCCGGGACGTGCAGACCTTCTGCGATCACATCGGCGCGACACACCAGATCGACGAACAGAACATTGCCGTGGTGGCGCAAAGCGTCGGCGCGGTGATCGCGTCCACCTGGGTCCACGATTACGCGCCGCGCATTCGCTCGCTGGTGCTGGCGTCGCCGGCCTTCAAGGTCAAGCTCTACGTGCCGTTCGCCCGTCCGGGCCTGGCGCTGATGCGCAAGTTCCGTGGCAACTTTTTCGTCAACAGCTACGTCAAGGCCAAGTTTCTCAGCCATGACCCGGAACGCGTCGCGTCCTACGACAGCGATCCGCTGATCACCAAAGCCATCTCGGTGAATGTGCTGCTGGGCCTGTATGAAGCCGCCGACCGGGTTGTAGCCGATGCCCAGGCGATCCAGGTGCCGACGCAGCTGTTGATTTCCGGCTCCGACTTCGTGGTGCATCGCAAACCCCAGGAGCAGTTCTTCGAGCGGCTGGGCAGCCTGCACAAGGAAAAACACATCCTGCCGGGCTTCTTCCACGACACCCTCGGTGAGAAAAACCGTGCGCCCGCCATCGCCAGCGCCCGTCGCTTTATCTTGCAAAACTTTGCCCGTCCGCTGGAGCGCCCTTCCCTGCTGGACGCCGATCGCCTCGGCGTGACCTGCGCCGAAGCCGAAACCCTGGCGACGCCGCTGCCGCACAACTCGCTGCGTGACCTTTACTGGCGCATGACCCGCGCCAGCATGCGCTTTGGCAGCAAGTTGTCTGCGGGTGTGAAGCTGGGCTTCGACACCGGGTTCGACTCCGGCAGCACGCTGGACTACGTCTATCGCAATCGCCCCACCGGCACCTCGGCGCTGGGCAAGATGATTGACCAGAACTATTTGAACTCCATCGGCTGGCGCGGCATTCGCCAGCGCAAGGTGCACGTCGAAGAATTGCTGCGCCTGGCGATGGCCGAGCTGCGCGCCCAGGACCGCGAGGTGCGCATCGTCGACATCGCCGCCGGTCATGGCCGCTACATCCTGGAAGCGCTGCAAGGCGTCAGCCCGTTGCCGGAGTCGATCCTGCTGCGCGACTACAGCGACATCAACGTGCGTGACGGCAGTGCGCTGATCGTGGAAAAGGGCCTCGGCGACATCGCCCGCTTCGTCAAGGGCGATGCCTTCGATCGCCAGGACCTGGCGACGCTGGAACCGAAGCCGACCCTCGCCGTGGTCTCCGGCCTGTATGAATTGTTCGCCGATAACCAGATGGTCGGCGGCTCCCTCGCCGGCCTGGCCAAAGCGGTGGAGCCCGGCGGTTTCCTGGTCTACACCGGCCAGCCATGGCACCCGCAACTGGAACTGATCGCCCGCGCCCTGACCAGCCACCGCGCCGGCCAGGCCTGGGTAATGCGTCGACGCACCCAGGCGGAAATGGACCAATTGGTCGAGGCGGCGGGCTTTCGCAAGATCACCCTGCGAGTCGATGAGTGGGGCATTTTCAGCGTTTCGCTGGCGCAGCGAGTTCAGTAATGAGCGCCATCATCGTTCCAGTCCGCGAACCCGCGCTGTTGAAACCGGCGGTGCTGTGGCTGCTGTTGCTGGCGCCGCTGTTTTTCACCACGTACGGCTTCGCCACCTGGGTCACCGCCCAGCGTGACGACGTCGGCAGCCTGGTGTTCGGCTGGGAAAGCCACATGCCGTTCATGGCCTGGACCATCGTGCCGTACTGGTCGATTGACCTGCTGTACGGCTTGTCCCTGTTGCTGCCCAACAGCCGCGACGAACTCAAGCGCCACGCCTTGCGCCTGCTCACGGCCCAGGTAATCGCGGTCAGTTGTTTCCTGCTCTGGCCGCTGACGTTCACCTTCCCCCGGCCGGAAATGGATGGCGTGTTTGGCTGGCTGTTCGAGGTACTGGCGGGCTTCGACAAACCGTTCAACCAGGCGCCGTCGTTGCACATCGCGCTGCTGGTGGTGCTCTGGGTGTGTTATGAGCGCCACCTGCAAGGCGTCTGGCGTTGGTTGATGCACGGCTGGTTCGCGTTGATTGGCGTGTCGGTGCTGACCACGTACCAACACCACTTTGTCGACGTGCCGACCGGCGCGCTGGCCGGGTGGTTGTGTGTCTGGTTGTGGCCGCTGGACCGACCGAGTCCGCTGTTCAGTGCGCGCCTGACGACAGATCCCGCCCGTCGCCGCTTGGCCTTGCGTTATGGCTTGGGCGCGGCGGCGATGTTCATCCCGGCATTTGCCTTCGGTGGCACATGGCTCTGGCTGATCTGGCCGGCAGTGGCGGTGCTGATGGTGGCGCTGAATTATCTGCTGTTCGGCGCGAGTGGGTTCCAGAAGCGCGAAGACGGTCGACTGAGCCCGGCGGTGCGCTGGATTCTGGCGCCTTATCTGGCGGCGGCGTGGATCAATTCCCGCCTGTGGACGCGCAAGCACCCGCAGCCGGATCAGATCATGGATGACGTCTGGCTCGGGCGGATTCCTACGTCGGCTGCGCTGAAGGGCAGTCCGTTCAGCGGGGTGCTCGACCTCTGCGCCGAGTTGTCCATGGACAGCACGGCCATCGCCTACCGCTCCGTGCCGGTACTCGACCTGACCGCTCCGTCCACCGAGCAATGCCTGGACGCCGCACAGAAAATCGAGCAACTGCGCCAGCACGGGCCGGTGCTGGTCTGCTGCGCCTTGGGTTATTCGCGCAGCGCCACGGCCGTGGCGGCGTGGTTGCTAAGCACTGGCCGTGCTGACAGCGTCGATGCCGCCATCGCGCAGATCCAGCGTGTGCGCCCACGTGTCGTCCTGCATCCGACCCATCGCCAGGCGCTGGGGCAAATCTTGGGGAATCGCCATGAGCAGTGACATCGAACTGCACACCGTGGCGAGCCTGTTGCGCCGGGGTCAATCGCTGGACCAGCTGTCCACCGGGCTGACGCTGCTAGCGGCGCTGATCGGCCTGGGCCAATGGCTGGTGGGTAGTGTCGATCCGTGGTTGCTGTTGTTGAGCTTCGGCGTGTTCGTCCTCGGCATGCAGGAAAAATATTATGCGTTTCGCGTGGCCTTTGATGCCGATCTGTTTCAAGTCGTCGCGGATGCCGGCAAGCCGCTGACCGAACGCACCCAGGCATTGGACGAGGCCCTCGCCAATCTCGGCCTGCAACCGGTCGAGCGTGGCGGCCGGTCCTGGCCCGAGCGCAGCCATGGTTCGATGCGACTGCTGCGCCGCCAAGCCTGGCTGGTGGCTATCCAGGCGCTGTTGACGGTGAGCTTCGTCCTGGCGAGTCCCTGGCTGGTTTACTCGGGTCTTGGGACTTAAATAAAAAATGGCTTTTTGTGGCGAGGGA
>NZ_JAOSHO010000323.1 GCF_025917275.1 Pseudomonas agronomica
CAAGCTCCCTCGCCACAAAAGCGGTCCTGTCCAAATTTCCCGTTTTTTAAACCAAGTGCAGACCCGTCAAAAACAAATCAATCGCCTTGATCCCCACGAACGGTACCGCGATCCCGCCCAGGCCGTAGATCAGCAGGTTGCGCCGCAGCAAGGCCGCCGCGCTCGCTGCCTGCACCCGCACGCCGCGCAGGGCCAGGGGGATCAGCACGACGATGATCAAGGCGTTGAAGACGATGGCCGAGAGGATCGCGCTCTGCGGGCTGCTCAGGTGCATGACGTTCAGCACGCCAAGCTGCGGATAGATCGAGGCGAACAGCGCCGGCAGGATCGCGAAGTATTTGGCGATGTCATTGGCGATGGAGAACGTGGTCAGCGCGCCACGGGTGACCAGCAATTCCTTGCCGATCTGCACCACGTCCAGCAACTTGGTGGGATCGCTGTCGAGGTCGACCATGTTGGCCGCCTCGCGCGCGGCCTGGGTGCCGTCGTTCATCGCCATGCCCACATCGGCCTGGGCCAGGGCCGGAGCGTCGTTGGCGCCGTCGCCGCACATGGCGACCAGCCGGCCATCGTTCTGCTCATGGCGGATGCGCGCCAGTTTTTTCTCTGGCGTGGCCTCGGCCAGCACATCATCCACGCCCGCTTCGGCGGCAATCGCGGCTGCAGTGAGCGGGTTATCGCCCGTGACCATCACCGTGCGGATCCCCAGCTTGCGTAGCTCGGCAAAGCGCTCGCGGATGCCGGGCTTGACCACGTCCTTGAGGTGGATGGCACCGAGCAGCTTGCCGTCCACGCAGACCAGCAACGGCGTGCCGCCGCTCTGGGCGATCTTGTCGACTTCTCGCGCCAGTGCGGTGGGCAGCCCGTCACGGGGCAGGCCGATGAAACTCAACAGAGAATCCACCGCGCCCTTGCGATAAACGCGTCCTTGATAATCCACGCCGGACAAACGGGTTTCGGCGCTGAAGGGCACGGCGGTCAGCGCGTCCAGAGCGGGTTCAGCCTGCGGATGCAACCCGCGCAGGTATTCGACGATGGACTTGCCTTCGGCGGTGTCGTCAGCCAGGGAGGCGAACAAGGCGCCTTCGGCCAGTTCCTTGGCGCTCACGCCTGGGGCCGCATGGACCGCTGCGCAGCGACGATTGCCAAAGGTGATGGTGCCGGTCTTGTCCAGCATCAACACGTGTACATCCCCTGCGGCTTCCACCGCGCGGCCAGACTTGGCGATCACGTTCAGGCGCACCAGGCGATCCATCCCGGCAATGCCGATGGCCGACAGCAAGCCGCCGATCGTGGTGGGGATCAACGTCACCAACAGCGCCACCAGGAACACCAGCGGCAGGCTGCCGTTGGCGAAATGGGCGAACGGTTGCAGCGTCACCACCACCAGCAGGAAGATCAGCGTCAGGCCGATCAGCAGGATATCCAGCGCCACTTCGTTCGGGGTTTTCTGGCGTTTGGCACCTTCAACCAGGGCGATCATGCGGTCCAGGGTGGACTCGCCGGGATTGCTGGTGATGCGCACCAGCAACCAGTCGGAGACCAGCCGCGTGTTGCCGGTGACCGCCGAGCGATCGCCGCCGGATTCACGGATGACCGGCGCCGATTCCCCGGTAATCGCGGCTTCATTGACCGCCGCGATGCCTTCGATCACTTCGCCGTCGCCGGGGATCATCTCCCCTGCCGCGACCCGTACGACATCGCCTTTGCGCAAGCGGGTGGCGGGTATCACCTCGAATCCGTCCGTGGTCTGGCGACGGGCGCTCAAGCCTTCGCTGCCGGCCTTGAGACTGTCGGCCCGAGCCTTGCCCCGACCTTCGGCCAAGGCTTCGGCGAAGTTGGCGAACAACACGGTGAACCACAGCCACAGGGCGATTTGCGCAGCCACGAAAGTTGGCACCGCGCTGTCGGGAACCAGGCACAGCACGGTGGTGAGGATCGCGGTGAGCTCCACCACCAGCATCACCGGCGCACGGTGCAACTGACGCGGGTCAAGCTTGACGAACGCTTGGACCAGCGCCGGCCGCCACAGGGCTGACAGATTGGTTTTGGCTTGCTCCGGCGCCTTGGCGACGACGGTCTTGCTCAGGGGCATGTTCATCATCAAATCCTCAGAAACCCAGGCTCAGGTGTTCGGCAATCGGGCCCAGGGCCAGGGTTGGCAGGAAGGTCAAGCCGCCGACCAACAGGATGGTCACGGTCAACAGCGTCACGAACAGCGGGCCATGGGTGGGAAAGCTGTTCTGGCCGATGGGTGCGGTTTTCTTCAGCGCCAGGCTGCCAGCCAGTGCCAGCACCGGCAGGATGTAGCCGAAACGACCGATCAACATGCCCAGGCCAAGCATCAGGTTGTGAAACGGCGTGTTCGCGCCAAAACCGGCGAACGCCGAACCGTTGTTCGCCCCCGCCGAGGTGTAGGCGTAAAGCAATTGGCTGAAACCGTGGGCGCCAGGGTTGCTCACCGCCGCCGCAGGGCCGGGCAGGCTCGCGGCGATGGCGCCGAGCACCAGCACGCTCACCGGCATCACCAGCAGCGTCACCACCAGCAACTGCACTTCCCGGGCGCCGAGCTTCTTGCCGAGGTATTCCGGCGTGCGACCGATCATCAACCCCGCGAGAAACACCGCGATCAACACGTTCAGCAGCATCCCGTAGAGTCCGGCGCCGACGCCGCCGAAGATCACTTCGCCGACCATCATGTTGACCAGCGCCACCATCCCGCTCAGCGGATTGAGGCTGTCGTGCATGGCGTTGACCGAGCCGTTGGACGCCGCCGTGGTCGTCACCGACCAAAGCACCGTGGCGGTGGTGCCGAAGCGCGCCTCCTTGCCTTCCAGCGGCGCGGTTTGTTCGACGGCTGCGTCGTTGAGGGCTGGATTGGGTTGGTATTCGGCCCACAGCGACGTCGCCCCGCCGATCAGGAACAAGGCCAGCATGCAGGCGATGATCGCCCGGCTCTGGCGCAGGTCCTTGACGTAATGACCGAAGGTGAACACCAACGCCGCCGGGATCAGGATGATCGACGCGACTTCGAAAAGATTGGTCCAAGCGGTCGGGTTCTCGAACGGGTGCGCCGAGTTGACGCCGAAGAAACCACCGCCGTTGGTGCCCAGTTGCTTGATCGCAATCTGGCTGGCCGCCGGACCGAGAGGGATCACCTGATCGACGCCCTGCATCGTCACCCCGTGCACATAATGCGCGAACGTCTGCGGCACGCCCTGCCACACCAGGAACAGAGCCAGCACCAGGCACAGCGGCAACAATCCGTAGAGCGTTGCACGGGTCATGTCGACCCAGAAATTGCCCAAGGTCGTGGCGGACTTGCGCCCGATCCCACGGCACAGCGCAACCAGCACGGCCAGGCCCGTGGCGGCGCTGACGAAGTTCTGCACGGTCAGGCCGATCATCTGGCTCAAGTAACTGAGGGACGCCTCACCGCTGTAGGACTGCCAATTGGTGTTGGTCATGAAACTGACCGCCGTGTTGAACGCCTGGGTCCATTCCATGCCGGGCAGGTTTTCGGTGTTGAGCGGTAAATGTCCCTGTAACAGGAGCACGGCGAACAACAAGGCGAAACCCGCCAGGTTGAAGGCGAGCAACGCCAGGGTGTACTTCTGCCAACTCTGCTCGGTGGTCGAATCGACACCGGCCACCTTGTAACAACACCTTTCCACCGGCCCCAGCACGGGTGAGAGCCAGGTACGCTGGCCTTCCATCACCCGATAATAGAAACGCCCCAGGAACGGTGCGGGGATCAGCACCAACGCGAAGAAGCCGAGGATCAGCCCGTAGTCATAACCGTGCATAGCCGCTCCTAACCCCGGTCCGCGCGCAACAGCGCAACCAACAGATAAATGAACAGCGCCACTGCCAGCAGCAGCGACACCCCGTCCAGAACACTCATGGGATTTCTCCGTGGTACGGCGTCGTGCCGTGTGTGGAGGGATTGTCGGTAGGGAGGGTGTAAAGGTGCGAGATCGAGGGTGGGGTGGGGGAATAAAGAATCTGTAAAAATTGGTTTCTTGGTTGCCCGGGTGGACCTCATCGCGAGCAAGCTCGCTCCCACAGGGGGATCTTTAGTCGCTCCGAATTTTCATTCCCAGCCCGAGCAATGTGGGAGCGAGCTTGCTCGCGATGAGGCCAGCCCAGGCACCGACGCTCTGAACTGGGGCACAAACCCAGGCGATCCAGCCGCGAACATCCCCGATACGACACGATTCTCCCCATTACGACCGCCCGAACCATACTGGCACGCCCACTGCACTGCCCTCCTCCAGCGCTTTTGCTACTTATCGAGGGGAGCCACCAATGAACACACAACTAAAACCCACCCTGGGCACCCTGCACCTATGGGGCATCGCCGTCGGCCTGGTGATATCCGGCGAGTACTTCGGCTGGAGCTACGGCTGGGGCGTCGCCGGCACGCTGGGCTTTCTGGTGACATCGTTCATGGTCGCGGCCATGTACACCTGCTTCATCTTCAGCTTCACTGAACTGACCACCGCCATTCCCCACGCCGGCGGGCCGTTCGCCTATAGCCGTCGGGCCTTTGGCGAAAAAGGCGGCTTGATCGCTGGACTCGCGACATTGATCGAATTCGTCTTCGCTCCGCCCGCTATCGCGCTGGCCATCGGCGCCTACCTGAACGTGCAATTTCCGGCGCTCGACCCGAAACACGCCGCCGTCGGCGCGTACATCGTGTTCATGGGCCTCAACATCCTCGGCGTAAAACTGGCCGCAACCTTCGAACTGATCGTCTGCGTACTGGCCGTCGCCGAGTTGCTGGTGTTCATGGGCGTGGTCGCGCCGGCGTTCAGCTTCAGCAACTTCGCCCTCAACGGCTGGGCCGGCTCCGACGTGTTCGGCGCACCCGCTATTGCCGGGATGTTTGCAGCGATCCCCTTCGCGATCTGGTTCTTCCTCGCCATCGAAGGCGCGGCCATGGCCGCCGAAGAAGCCAAGGACCCGAAACGCACGATTCCGAAAGCCTACATCAGCGGCATCCTGACCCTGGTGGTGCTGGCCATGGGCGTGATGTTCTTTGCCGGCGGCGTCGGTGACTGGAGCACCTTGTCCAACATTAACGACCCGCTGCCCCAAGCCATGAAAGCCGTGGTCGGCGAAAGCTCCGGCTGGCTGCACATGCTCGTCTGGATCGGCCTGTTCGGCCTGGTAGCGAGCTTCCACGGCATCATCCTCGGCTACTCGCGCCAATTCTTCGCCCTCGCCCGCGCCGGCTACCTCCCCGCCTCTCTCGCCAAACTCTCGCGTTTCCAAACCCCACACCGCGCCATCATCGCCGGCGGACTGATCGGCATCGCCGCCATCTACAGCGACGGCCTGATCAACCTCGGCGGCATGACCCTCACCGCCGCGATGATCACCATGGCCGTGTTCGGCGCCATCGTCATGTACATCATGAGCATGCTCAGCCTGTTCAAGTTGCGCAAAACCGAGCCCAACCTGGAACGCACCTTCCGCGCGCCGGGCTACCCGATCGTGCCGGGCATCGCCTTGGTCCTGGCCGTGGTGTGCCTGGTGGCGATGGCTTGGTTCAATGCGTTGATCGGGCTGATCTTCCTCGGCTTCATGGCGGTGGGTTTCGTGTACTTCGTGTTGACCGCGCAGTTACGCGCAGACGCTCCGGCCGATGCGATGTTGACCGGGCTATAAGCGGAACCCGGCATAACCGGCGTAGTATGGAACCACTGCGAACGGTCTTCGCTCATAAGTGGTACGGACAATGACCAGCGAAATACTCGTCTGGCCATTGCCCCCTCAAGGAGAGCCCTATGCCCTGGTATGCCTGGTTAATCCTGATCGTCGCCATCGGCTCGATCGTGGGTGGTTTGATGATGCTGCGCGACACCGCCAACAAGGTTGAGCTGACGGACGAACAGCGCAAGCGTGTTGCCGAACGCAATGCGGAAATGGATGCGAAAGAGGCGAAGGATCGCTGATCTGCTTGCTGCGCATCACTCTGTGGCGAGGGGATTTATCC
>NZ_JAOSHO010000324.1 GCF_025917275.1 Pseudomonas agronomica
GGACGGCGGCCTGGCCCTCACCGGCGACAAGGCGCTGCTGTTTCACCCCAATGATGAAGCGTTCCTGATGTACGCGCGCCGCGGCCGCAGCCTGGTGGCGCTGTACGATCCGATCGGACCGACCCAGCAGCGGGCCGAGATGATCTGGCAGTTCCGCGACCTTTGCGACATCCACCATGCTCGCCCGGTGTTCTATCAGGTACGTGCCGAAAACCTGCCGTACTACATGGACATCGGCCTGACCGCGATCAAGCTGGGCGAAGAAGCGCGGGTGAATCTCAAGCGTTTCGACCTCGAGGCCAAGGGCAAGGAGATGAAGGACCTGCGGTACACCTGGAACCGTGGCACCCGCGATGGCCTGTCGCTGGAAATTCATGAGCCGGGCCAGGCGCCGATGGATGAGCTGAAGGTGATTTCCGATGCCTGGCTGACCGGCAAGAATGTACGGGAAAAAGGGTTTTCCCTGGGCCGCTTCAGCGACGACTACCTCAAGCATTTCCGCATCGCGGTGATTCGTTTCGAGGGCAAGCCGGTTGCGTTCGCCAACCTCTTGGAAACCCACAGCCATGAACTGGCCAGCCTCGACCTGATGCGCGCCCACCCCGACGCCCCGAAACTGACCATGGAGTTCATGATGGTCGGCCTGATCCAACATTATAAAAACCATGACTACGCACGCTTCAGCCTCGGCATGGTCCCACTCTCGGGCCTGCAACCGCGTCGTGGCGCACCGCTGACCCAACGCCTGGGTTCGATGGTGTTTCGCCGTGGCGAGCAGCTCTACAATTTCCAGGGGCTGCGCCGTTTCAAAGACAAATTCCAGCCTGACTGGGAACCTCGTTACATGGCCGTGCCTGCCGGACTCGATCCGTTGGTCGCGCTGGCCGATACCGCCGCCCTGATTGCAGGCGGCCTGACCGGATTGGTGAAACGCTGATGACGCAACGCTTTTGGCGATACCTGGTAGCCAGCCTGCTGGCGCTGGCGGTGATTCTTGGTGGCGGCTACTGGTACTGGAACCGCCCCGCCCCGCAACCGACCCTGGAACAACTGGAGCCCGCCGACGGCGTGCCGATGACCCGGGTCATTCCTGGCACCAAGCCGCGTGCCCAGGTGCTGGTGGCGGTCAATGACGACCAGAAGCTCAGCGACACCCAACTGACGACCCTCAGCCGCAGCGGTTCGGCGGAGATCGTCCAGGTGATCCTGCCCAAGGACTGCATGTTGCAGGGCCGCGCCTTGCAGGCGGGCCTGAGACAGCTTCAGGGCCCGGCCACGCTGGTCAGCGGCATCGGCCCTGGTGCCGTGCTGGCCTGGCGCTGGCTGGCCGAACAGAAGGACGACAAGGCCCAGGCCGTTTCGGTGGACCTGGCCCTGGAAAAACCCGGCTGCACGCACCTGTTGCCGAAAAGCGCCGCCCACGGTCGCTGGCTGGTGGCCTGGAACGACAACCCCGACGACACCAGCGCCGGTTTCGTGCGCGACCAGCACAACGCCGAAACCAGCATCAGCGACTACGACATCAACCTCCCGCAGGTGCTGAACAATGAGTTGCGCAAGATTCTGGTCGGTACCGAAAAAGGCAAGGGTGGCTTGAGCATCCCGGTGGTGGAAGTGCCTGCCAGCCAAACGCGCGATACCGTGACGCTGTTCCTTTCCGGTGACGGTGGCTGGCGCGACCTGGACCGCGACGTGGCCGATGAAATGGCCAAGATCGGCTACCCGGTGGTCGGCATCGACACCCTGCGCTACTACTGGCAGCACAAGAGCCCCGAACAGAGCGCGGCCGACCTGACCGAACTGATGCAGCACTACCGGCAGATCTGGGGCACCAAGCGCTTCATCCTGACCGGCTACTCGTTCGGCGCCGATGTCCTGCCGGCGATCTACAATCGCCTGCCAGCCACCGAACAGCAGCGGGTCGATGCGATCATCCTGCTCGCCTTCGCCCGCACCGGCAGCTTCGAGATCGAGGTGGAAGGATGGCTCGGCAACGCCGGCACCGAAGCCGCCACCGGACCGGAAATGGCCAAGCTGCCCGCCGAGAAAGTGGTATGCATCTATGGCGGTGAAGAAGCCGACGAAAGTGGGTGCACCGACAAGACCGCCGTGGGTGAGGCGATCAAATTGCCGGGCGGTCACCACTTCGATGAGAACTACCCGGCCCTGGCCAAGCGGTTGATCGATGAGATCAACAAGCGGCAGAGCAAGCCTGCCGAGCAGTAAGCAGGTACAAGCCTGAAAAAGCCCCGGCAGCCTTACGGTTGCCGGGGCTTTTTTTGTTGGCCGCTTGGCACCCCCTGTGGGAGCGAGCCTGCTCGCGAAAGCGTCGGATCAGCGGGCCCCTGATGCTGGATGTGCCATCGTCTTCGCGAGCAGGCTCGCTCCCACAAGGGATCCGCCTTGTCATAGGCGTGTTACAGGCCTACATCTCGACCTGCGTCCCCAACTCGATCACCCGGTTCAACGGCAGGTTGAAGAACCTTAGATTACCGTTGGCATTCTTCAACATGAAGGCGAACAGCGACTCGCGCCAACGCGCCATGCCTTCGAGCTTGGAGGCGATGACGGTCTCGCGGCTGAGGAAGTACGTCGTGCGCATCGGACTGAAATCCAGGTCATCCAAGTGGCAGAGCTTGAGCGCCTGGGGCACGTCCGGTTCGTCGGTGAAGCCGAAGTGCAGGATCACCCGGAAGAATCCATCGCCGTAGGCATCGACCTCGAAACGCCGCTGCGGCGGCACGCGTGGGATGTCTTCGTACACCACCGTCAGCAACACCACTTGTTCATGCAGCACTTGGTTGTGCAGCAGATTGTGCAGCAGTGCGTGAGGCACGGCGTCCGAACGCGCGGTCAGGAACACCGCCGTACCCTGCACCCGATGGGGCGGTTGCACGCGAATGCTGCTGATGAAGATCGGCAACGGCAATGCGCCTTCGTCGAGACGGTCCACCAACAACTGCTTGCCGCGCTTCCAGGTGGTCATCAGCACGAACAGGGCAATGCCGGCAATGACCGGAAAGGCGCCACCCTGGATGATTTTCGGCACGTTGGCAGCGAAATACAGCCCGTCCACCACCAGGAAACCAACCAGAACCGGGACCGCCAGCAACGGCGGCCACTTCCACAACAGCAGTATCACGGCCGAAACCAGGATCGTGGTCATCAGCATCGTACCGGTCACCGCCACGCCATAGGCCGAAGCCAGCGCACCGGAGGACTCGAAGCCGAGTACCAGCAACACCACGCCGACCATCAGCGACCAGTTCACCGCGCCGATGTAGATCTGGCCCTGCTCGGCGCTGGAGGTGTGCTGGATGTACATGCGCGGGATGTAACCGAGCTGGATCGCCTGGCGAGTCAGCGAGAACGCGCCGGAGATCACTGCCTGGGAGGCAATCACCGTGGCCAATGTCGACAGGCCCACCAGCGGCAGCAATGCCCAACTCGGCGCCAGCAGATAGAACGGGTTGCGCGCCGCTTCGGGATCGCCGAGCAGCAAGGCGCCCTGGCCGAAATAGTTGAGCATCAAGCCCGGCAACACCAGGAGGAACCAGGCGCGGGCGATCGGCTTGCGACCAAAGTGCCCCATGTCGGCGTAGAGCGCTTCGGCGCCCGTCAACGCCAAGACCACTGCACCGAGGATCGACACGCCCATGCCCGGATGCACCACGAAGAACCGCACGGCCCACGCTGGGTTGACCGCCTGCAACACTTCCGGATGCTGGCTGATGCCATACACACCCAGGGCACCCAGCACCAGGAACCAGGTCACCATGATCGGGCCGAACAGGATGCCGATCCGCGCTGTACCGTGGCGCTGGATCAGGAACAAGGCCACCAGCACCACCAGCGACAGCGGCACCACCCAGTGATCGATGCCATCGAACGCCAGGCCGAGCCCTTCAATCGCCGAAAGCACCGAGATCGCCGGCGTGATCATGCTGTCGCCATAGAACAGCGCCGCGCCGATCAAGCCGCAGATCACCAGCAACATGCGCAGCCGCGCCCTTCCCGCTGCCGCCCGCCGCGCCAGGGCGGTGAGCGCCATGATGCCGCCCTCGCCCTGGTTGTCGGCGCGCAGGACAAACATCATGTACTTGAGCGAAACGACCCAGAGCAACGACCAGAAAATCAGTGAGAGAATCCCCAGCACCCCATCGTGGTTGACCGGTACGCCATAACCACCGGAAAAAACTTCCTTCAGGGTGTACAGCGGGCTCGTGCCAATGTCGCCATAAACCACCCCGACCGCCGCGACCAGCATGCTCAGCGGTTTCGCTGCCGAATGCTCGGCGCCCGCCGCCTGACTACTTGCATGACCCATCCAACACTCCCGATTTCCAGACCGGTCTTCTTTAGAGAAGCCGTACGCTTTGAGGCGCAGCATGCGCTGTTTTACGCTTTGTTACAGACGTTTTATTGACTGTAGCAATAGCCAGAAGGCAAAGGCGCGAAGCATAGCGCAGCACTCGTCGCATTTCCCGGTATAAAGCTGGTCAAGCGCGTCGACCACGGATAGAATTGCGCACTTTTTGATCAGAGGCGCGTCAGGCGTCCTGTCTCGGCAAGAGACGATCCCCCTACACCGAGGTTAGACATGTCCACCACTACCGCGCCAGCCAACCCGAAGGTTGGCTTCGTATCCCTGGGTTGCCCGAAGGCTCTGGTCGACTCCGAGCGCATCCTGACCCAACTGCGCATGGAAGGTTATGACGTCGTCTCCACCTACCAGGACGCCGACGTGGTGGTGGTCAACACCTGTGGCTTCATCGACTCGGCCAAGGCCGAATCCCTTGAAGTGATCGGCGAGGCCATCAAGGAAAACGGCAAGGTCATCGTGACCGGCTGCATGGGCGTGGAAGAAGGCAACATCCGCGACGTGCACCCGAGCGTGTTGTCGGTGACCGGGCCGCAGCAGTACGAACAAGTGGTCAACGCCGTGCACGAAGTCGTGCCGCCGCGCCAGGACCACAACCCGCTGATCGACCTGGTGCCGCCGCAAGGCATCAAGCTGACCCCGCGCCACTATGCCTATCTGAAGATTTCCGAAGGCTGCAACCACAGCTGCAGCTTCTGCATCATCCCGTCGATGCGCGGCAAGCTGGTGAGCCGTCCGGTGGGCGATGTGCTCGACGAGGCACAGCGCCTGGTCAAGGCCGGCGTCAAGGAGCTGCTGGTGATTTCCCAGGACACCAGCGCCTACGGCGTCGACGTGAAATACCGCACCGGCTTCTGGAACGGCGCACCGGTGAAAACCCGCATGACCGAGCTGTGCGAAGCCCTCAGCTCACTTGGCGTCTGGGTCCGCTTGCATTACGTCTACCCGTACCCGCACGTCGATGAGCTGATCCCGCTGATGGCCGCCGGCAAGATCCTGCCGTACCTGGACATCCCGTTCCAGCACGCCAGCCCGAAGGTGCTCAAGGCCATGAAACGCCCAGCCTTCGAAGACAAGACCCTGGCGCGCATCAAGAACTGGCGCGAAATCTGCCCGGACCTGATCATCCGCTCGACCTTCATCGTCGGCTTCCCGGGCGAGACCGAAGAAGATTTCCAATACCTGCTGGACTGGCTGACCGAAGCCCAGCTCGACCGCGTCGGCTGCTTCCAGTACTCGCCCGTCGAAGGCGCACCGGCCAACGACCTGAACCTGGACGTGGTGCCGGATGACGTCAAGCAGGACCGTTGGGAGCGCTTCATGGCGCACCAGCAGGCCATCAGCTCGGCGCGCCTGCAGATGCGCATCGGCCGCGAAATCGAAGTGCTGGTGGACGAAGTCGACGAACAAGGCGCGGTGGGTCGCTGCTTCTTCGACGCCCCGGAAATCGACGGCAACGTGTTCATCGACAACGGCAGCAACCTCAAGCCGGGCGACAAGGTCTGGTGCAAGGTCACCGACGCCGATGAGTATGATTTGTGGGCTGAGCAGATCGGCTGATCCGCACAAAGCGGGACCGCTGTTGTGGCGAGGGAGCTTGCTCCCGC
>NZ_JAOSHO010000325.1 GCF_025917275.1 Pseudomonas agronomica
AGCTCCTACGCAGCTCCTCGCAGCTGCCACAGGCCAAGCCGTTCAGCTTGATAACCAGGTATTCACGACCCGCCGGTCCAGCTCCTCCCAATCCGCCATGCCCAACACCCGCGTGGTATTCAGGCCGCGTAGATAGCCGCGCAGTTGATTGGCCGTGTCCCGCTTGAGTTGCGGGTCGGTTTCGGTGGTGCTCAATAGTACGGTTTCGTAAGGGATCAGGTACTCAGCCACCCGCTCCCGGAAGTCGGGCAATACCGCTCCGCGAATCAGATCAAACGTTCTCATCAAATGCTTCATTCAATTTCCCAAGCTCAGAACTATTGCCATCAGTAATAGTGACCATTACGAAATGCAAGTTCTGCTTTGCTGACAATCGTTAGAAAATCAGCGCTATCGAGACGCAGCCTAACGTCGTCATTTTTTTCAGGACCTGATCCATGCGCCCTTTATTCCTGTTGCCCCTGGCGTTCTCCCCGTTGTTACTGGCGGGTTGTGCGTCGGCTCCGAACGATCCGACCCTGACCTTGCAGACCAGCAAGACACCGGCCGAATACGCCGAATGCGTCGTGCCGAAGTTACAGGACAGCGCGCTGAACCCGACGGTCTCGCAGACCCAGCGCAGCTACCGCATCGTCGTGCCGAGCAAAGTGGCAGCGGACAACGTGCTGGAAGCCTACAAGGCGGGTAACGGCGGCAAGGTATTCGTCTATGAGCGGCATCTTCTGGCGTCCAACTTCCTGCCTTCGAATTTTGAGCGCGCCGCACAGGATTGCATCTGACCGGCCCGTATACGCTTTTCTCCGTGCTCCTTTGGTTGGCCGCAACCAACCAATTCCCTTGCCCCGCACCGTTTTCGGTCGCGGGGCTTTTTTTCGTCCGTAGAGTCTTGCTCACATTGGTATGAGAGGATGGCGCATGCGAAGCCGCCACCGACAAAAAGGACTGAAATGAACCTGTCTCCAGCGCACTCCATGCCCTTCATCCTGATGTTCGCCGCCCTGTGCGCCCCGGTGCACGCCGCGACGTGGCAGATCTGTGACATGCAGTTGCGGGTCACTGAAGTGGTCAAGCAGCCGTTCCCTGGTCTCCGGGCCCAGGTTCTGAAAACCAGCCCGGCCACGCCTGACGTGGAATGTCCAGAGAAGGGCGCGGTGATCAGTTTCATCCCGGAAACCGCTGACTACCAGGCCACGCTTGCCCGGCGCAATTGGCCTGCAAAAGGCCAGGCGATCCGGATCAGATACCGCTACCTGGACGGCATCTGCAAGGGCGACGGCAACGAGCATCCTTGTCGAATCGAGCATTATCCGTTCGTGGCCCAATGATCAGCCTTGGCCGGTGTTCGCCTCGGCTTCGATCGCGGCCCTGACGCTGGGGCGCGTCTCGATCCGAGCCATATACGACGCCAGCGCCGGCCAATCATTGATACCGATGGCGAAAAACGGCAGCCATTTGAGCACCGAGAACAGATACGCATCGGCGAGGCCGAAATCCCCCTGCAAATAGTTGCGGTGTTCAAGGGCACCGGCCAAGTAATCGAGACGCTTGAACAGCTTTTGCTTGAAGATGGCCTTGGTGGTTTCCGGGATCTGGGCGTTGAACAGCGGGGCACAGCCGCCATGGATTTCCGAGCTGATGAAGTTCAGCCATTCCTGCAACCGAACCCGTTCCCAGGTGCCGTTGGCCGGTGCCAAGTGATTGCCCGGAACCTGATCGGCCAGGTACTGGACGATCGCGGGCCCTTCGGTCAGCACTTCACCGTGATCCAGCATCAACGCCGCGACGTAGCCCTTGGGATTGATGGCGAGAAAGTCCTGCCCGTCGGCGGTTCGCTTGGTCTTGTTGTCGACACGGATCAGCTCGAAGGCAATGTCCAGCTCCCGCAGCACGATGTGCGGGGACAATGAACAGGTCATGGGCGCGAAATACAATTTCATGGGTTTTCCTGATGGCGTTGAGTGCCGCTGAGCATCGGCGCCAACCGGAAGATTTTCAAAGGACATATCGGGTGCTAGGGTATGACAAAATCTCATGAGTGCCGTTAACCGTCATGGCTGCCAGAATCCCCTCTCTCAATGGCCTGAAGGCATTCGAATCGGCTGCCCGTCACATGAGCTTTACCCAGGCCGCCCTTGAGTTGAATGTCACCCAAACGGCGATCAGTCATCAGATCCGGCGGCTGGAGGGGGAATTGGGGGTGCGCCTGTTCTTGCGGCTCAAGGACGGCCTGGCGTTGACCGATGAAGGTCGTGCCTATTTTCCAGGCGTTCGTTCGGCATTCCATGAGTTGCGTCATTGCACGGAAACCTTGTTGGATTCTGTCCATGACAGTGCGCTGACGGTGAGTACCCTGGTGTCCTTCGCATCCAAATGGCTGCTGCCTCGCTTGGCCTCGTTCCAGGAGGCCTATCCCAACATCGATGTACGTGTCTCGGCCTCCACCGATATGGTGGATTTTCGCAAGGGTGGCATTGACGCGGCCATTCGTTACGGCACCGGAGATTGGAAGGGCTTGCGCGCCGACTGGCTGATGTCCGATGAGGTTTTTCCAGTGTGCAGTCCGAAGCTGCTGGTGGGGCCCAATGCCCTGAAGGCGCCCGGCGATCTGACCCATCACACCCTGTTGCAGGTCAGTGGTATGACGCGGGACGATTGGAGCCTCTGGCTGGGGGCCGCCGGCCAACCGAGCGCCCTGGCCGAAGGCTCACGGTTGACCTTCGACCTGGCGATGATGGCCGTGCAGGCAGCCATCGACGGCTTGGGTATTTGCATCGGCCGCTCGACGTACGTCGACGAGGATCTGAAGGCAGGTCGACTGGTCGCGCCGTTTGCCCTGAGGTTGAAGTCCGATCTCGGTTTCTATCTGGTGACACCCGTCGAGACAGCCCACTCGAAAAAGGTCGAGGCGTTCAGGGCCTGGTTGATCGATTCGACCAGGGAGGCAAATACACCGGACACGCTGTCGCTGGATTAAACGTCCACGCTACTGCGGCGGGCGTTGCGGCAACGCCGAATGACCGAAGGTATTGCCCATGCGAATCCGCGTGGCCGACTGGTTATACAAACCCAGCTTGTTGGGCGCTCGCTGCTCTATCGGCACGTTCAACGCTTCCTGGTTCTTGCGCGCTGCCGCCGTACCCTTCGGGTTGGCCATCTGATCGCTCAGGCACTCGTAGGACAGCGCCTTGTACCCGTTCACCTCGACATTGACGCACCCCTCATTCGCCGGCTCGGCGGCTTGGGCCCACAAGGGAAGGGCAGCAAGCAGCAGCGCGAATACGCGACAGTCCATGGCGAAGCTCCTTTTCCAACGGTAGAAGCCTGAATCTACCTCGTATTGGAGCGAGGTATGACGATGTTTTTTTTGCAGCGCTCGTCACACAAACGACATGTACACGTCTCATGATGCGCCAACGCAGGGCGTCGACACGCCGTTCGGGCCGGAAGATGTCTATGTCAAGAGAAGCGCTGAGCAGGTGCTGCCTCGCGCCCACGGTACTGTTCCTGTTGCTCCATGCATTGATGCCGCAACGCGACGCGTGGTCTGCCACGCCTGCGCCCGTCGAGGTGGACGATCGGCTGGCGCGTTTTGTCGAGTTTGCGATACCCGCCCAGGAAATGACCGTCGCCCTGGACCTGTACAGCAGGGCCAGCGGGATGGCGATCCTGGTGGATCGTCAACTGGCACATGGGCGACGGTCGACCGCGGTGCACGGACGCCTGAATGCCCGCCAGGCGTTGGAGCAATTGCTCGCCGGCAGCGGCTTGGCGGCGCTCTACACCGGCGCAGACGCTTTCACCGTGAAAGAGGCAAAGCTGACCCGCCGCGCCGATGCGTCTTCGCGCAACGGCAGCCCCAGCGTGCGCGAGGACAATTTTGCCAGTGCGTTGCAGGCCGCGTTGGAGCAGGTACTTTGCCGATCCGCGGTGACTCGCCCGGGCCATTATCGAGCAGCGCTACAGCTGTGGGTGGGGGCATCGGGCGAGGTGCGGCGCAGTCGCTTGCTGGCCTCCACCGGTGACGCCCGGCGCGATGCGGCGATTATCGAGGGGCTGGGCACATTGGACATCGGCCGTGTTCCGCCGTCCTCGTTGCCGCAGCCGGTGACGGTGCTGGTGGTGCCAGGCGCCGCTTCGGCAGGCACGGAATGCAACCCATGGGAAGGAGCGGTAGAGCCATGAAGGAAAAGGAGCAGAGCGCCATGCTCAAGGTGTTCCTGGCTTCCTATGATGTGTTTCGCGCACGCTTGCGTCGGCGTCTGGGCTCCGATGACCTGGCCAATGACGTACTGCACGAAACCTATCTTCGGGTCGACCGCATGGAGCCGCCCGCAGATGTGCAGAAGCCGGGCGCCTACCTGTTCCGCATGGCCCTGAACATCGCGGCTGACCGTCGTGCGCAGGATGCACGGTTGCTTACCGGCACTGAAATCGAAGAACTGATGCACACCGCCGACGAACATCAGGACCCGGCGGTGATCGTCGGTGGCCAGATTGAAATTCGCGCGCTGATGCAGGCTCTGACCGAGCTTGCGCCCCGGCGCCGGCAAATATTGATGGCATCGCGCATGGAGCAAACACCGCATCAGGAGATCGCCCAGCGATTCGGCATCTCCACCCGGATGGTCGAGAAGGAACTCAAGGCTGCGCTGCAATACTGTGCCGATCGCCTGGAAAGAAAAGTGATTCAGCGGTTCGGTCCCGGCGCGGGAAAACAGTCTTAGGTGATGAGGCGCTTGTCGCGCGTACCTTCTTGAGTCATTTCACGTTTGAAAAACATGTCTATCAGCGCATCTGAATCGGCCAGTGCCACGGCTAACCAGCTCCGGGAAGAAGCGTTCCATTGGCTGGTGCGCTTGACTTCAGGGCACGCCACCCACGCCGACGCCGAGGCTTTTCGGCGCTGGAGTGCGCAAAGTTCCGAGCACGCCCGGGCCTTTTTCGTGGCCCGCCAGTTGTGGCAGGCCATGGCGCCCGCCGAGCAGAAGCTGCGGCAGGAGCAGGCGGCAAAGGTCGTCAACCACCCGCGGCGTTTCGGACGCCGGGCATTTCTCGGCGGCGCGATTGCCGCGTCGGTTGCGGTGCTGGTCGCGCGTCCGTCACTGCTGGATGGCTGGCCCATGGGCGCGGATTTTCATACCGGTGTCGGCGAGCAACGCCACGTCGAGCTGACCCAGGGCGTGGTGCTTGAACTCAATACCCAGACGCGCATCAGCCAGCGCACCGAGACCCCTGGCGACGCCACCATCGAAGTACTGAGCGGTGAAGTGGAAATCCAGGCCAGCACCGCGTTGCGTGTGCTTGCCGGCAATGGCGAGTTGTTCGCCGATGGCGCGCGGTTCAATGTGCGGGCCACCGAGGGTAGCGTGTGCGTGACGTGCCTGGAGGGCCACTTGCAACTGAGGCATCAGGGTCGGCGCCTGAGCCTGGAGCAGGGCCGCCAATTGACCTATACCGCGCAGCAACAAGGCCAACCCAGCCCCTTCGATTCACAGCAAGTCATGGCCTGGCGTCAGCAATTGCTGGTGTTCAACGATGCCCCCCTGGCGAGTGTGATCGATGAGATCAACCGCTACCGTCCCGGAATGATCGTGCTGATGAACGCTGAACTCGGGCGCCGCAAGGTGCAGGCGCGCTTCAGCCTGGCGCAACTGGCGAATGTCGCCGTACTGATTCGCGATGCCTACGGCGCCACCATCACCGAGCTACCGGGCGGCGTGGTGCTGGTCAGCTAGGCGTTTTCATTCCAGTAGGCTGCTATTGAAGCGGTGCCAGCGCCTGGCGGTAGCGCTCGGTGCCGTGTGCCGTGCGGCGGCTGAAGCTGATTTCCACACCCGCCGGATTTTCCTCCTTGCTGCCAGTCAGATGGCTCCAGCCCTGATCGGTGCGCCATACCCGCACATCAACGCGCTCAAGCTCACTCAACACCGCGACACGCTCCTTGGGCGCCGGTAGGGGATAGCGTGACCGCGCGACGCCC
>NZ_JAOSHO010000326.1 GCF_025917275.1 Pseudomonas agronomica
TCGCGAGCAAGCTCGCTCCCACACTGGATCTCCATCGATCACGCAATCATCAGGTAATCGGCGCCGGGTTGAACAAGGTGATGTCGTTGAACAGCTTGTGCCGTTCGGCCCAGGTCTGTTTCTTGCCGCTGGCCACGTCCAGGTAGTAGTGGAACAGTTCCCAGCCCAACTCTTCGATGGTCGCGCGCCCGGTGGCGATGCGGCCAGCGTCGATGTCGATCAGGTCCGGCCAGCGCTGGGCCAGTTCGGTGCGGGTCGAGACCTTCACCACCGGCGCCATCGCCAGGCCGTACGGCGTGCCCCGGCCCGTGGTGAACACGTGCAGGTTCATCCCCGCCGCCAATTGCAGCGTGCCGCAGACAAAATCGCTGGCCGGCGTGGCACAGAAGATCAGGCCCTTTTGCTTGAACCGCTCGCCCGGGCCAAGCACGCCGTTGATGGCGCTGCTGCCGGACTTGACGATCGAGCCCAGGGACTTCTCGACGATGTTCGACAACCCACCCTTCTTGTTGCCCGGCGTGGTGTTGGCGCTGCGATCGGCTTCGCCCTTGGCCAGGTAACGGTCGTACCAGTCCATTTCACGCACCAGTTCCTGGGCGACTTCCTGGGTTTGCGCCCGGGAAGTCAGCAGGTAGATCGCATCGCGTACTTCGGTGACTTCGGAAAACATCACCGTCGCGCCGGCCCGCAGCAACAAGTCCGAGGCGTAGCCCAGGGCCGGGTTGGCGGTGATGCCGGAAAACGCATCGCTGCCGCCGCACTGCATGCCCAGGATCAGCTCCGAGGCCGGCACGGTTTCGCGACGACGCTGGTCGAGTTTCTTCAGGCGCGTCTCGGCCAGTTCCATGATCTGCTCGATCATTTCCGTGAAGCCGTGACTGGAATCCTGCAAGCGATACAACCATGGCTCGCTGAGGTCCACCGAGCTGTCGCCTTCATGCATCACCTGCCCGGCCTGCAATTTCTCGCAGCCCAGGCTGATCACCAGCGCCTCGCCACCCAGGTTCGGGTTGCGCGCCAGGTTGCGCACGGTGCGGATCGGGATGTAGGCGTCGGTGGCGGTGATCGCCACGCCGCAGCCATAGCTGTGGGTCAGCGCCACCACGTCATCGACGTTCGGGTACTTGGGCAGCAGCTCGTCCTTGATGCGCTTGACCGCATGGTCCAGCACCCCGGTCACGCACTGCACCGTGGTGGTGATGCCCAGGATGTTGCGTGTGCCGACGGTACCGTCGGCGTTGCGATAACCCTCGAAGGTGTAGCCCTCCAGCGGCGCATCGGCCGCCGGCACATCGGTGGACAGCGGCAAGCTGTCCAACGGTGGTGCGGTAGGCATGCGCAACTGGTCTTCCTTGACCCAACTGCCACGGGGGATCGGTTGCAGCGCGTAGCCAATGACCTGGCCGTAGCGAATGACCTCGCCACCCTCGGGAATGTCCACCAGGGTGACTTTGTGGCTCTGCGGGACGAAGTCCACGGTGACCAGGCCGTCCGGGAATTCGGTCCCGGCCGGTACACCCTGGTCGTTGACGACAATCACCACGTTGTCCCGCTCGTGCAGGCGGATGTAACGGGGCGAATCGGCATGTTCAATCAGTTGCATCGATGCCGCTCCTCAGGATTTGGCTTCAGACAGGCTGGAAATATCGGCATCCTTGGCCGTTGGCTCCTTGAGCACGACACGCTTGATCGGGCCCACGATGACCAGGTAGCTGAACACCGCCACCAACGCATTGCAACCGACGAACACCAGGGCCCATTTGAACGAACCGGTGGCGCTGATGATGTAGCCGATGACGATTGGCGTGGTGATCGATGCCAGGTTGCCGAAGGTGTTGAACAGGCCGCCGCTCAAGCCAGCGATCTGTTTCGGCGAGGTGTCGGACACCACGGCCCAACCGAGCGCGCCGACGCCTTTACCGAAGAAAGCCAGGGCCATGAAGCCCACCACCATCCATTCGATGTCGACGTAGTTGCACGCCACGATGCTGCTGGACACCAGCAGGCCGGCAATGATCGGCGCCTTGCGGGCGAAGGTCAGCGAATGGCCCTTGCGCAGCAGGTAATCGGAAATCACCCCGCCGAGCACGCCGCCGATGAAGCCGCAGATCGCCGGCAAGGACGCGATGAAACCCGCCTTGAGGATAGTCATGCCGCGTTCCTGCACCAGGTACACCGGGAACCAGGTCAGGAAGAAGTAAGTGATGCCGTTGATGCAGTACTGGCCCAGGTACACGCCGAGCATCATGCGGTTGGTCAGCAGTTGGCGAATGTAGTCCCACTTCGGACCGTCGGCTTTCTTGCCTTTGCCCTTGTCCTGGTCCATGTCGACCATCGCGCCGTTCGAAGCGATGTGATTGAACTCGGCCTCGTTGATCATCGGGTGCTGGCGCGGGCTGTGGATGATCTTCAGCCAGATCAGCGAGAAGAGGATGCCGATCACGCCCATCACGATGAACACATGCTGCCAGCCGAAGCGGTAGACGATCCAGCCCATCAGCGGTGCGAACAACACGGTGGCGAAATATTGCGCCGAGTTGAAGATCGCCGAGGCGGTGCCGCGTTCCGCGGTGGGGAACCAGGCCGCGACGATGCGTGCGTTGCCGGGGAAAGAAGGCGCTTCGGCCAGCCCAACCAGGAAGCGCAGCATGAACAACGCGACCACGGCGGTCGACAGGCCAAATTCACCGACATAGCCTTGCAGCACGGTGAACAGCGACCAGGTGAAGATGCTCAAGGCATAGATTTTTTTCGAGCCAAAGCGGTCGAGCAGCCAGCCGCCGGGAATTTGCCCGGCCACATAGGCCCAACCGAAAGCGGAGAAGATATAACCGAGGGTAACGGCGTCGATGCCGAGGTCTTTCTGCAGGCTGGAGCCCGCGATGGCAATAGTTGCGCGGTCGGCATAGTTGATCGTCGTCACCAAAAACAGCATGAGCAGGATCAAATAGCGGACGCGGGTCGGCTTGGTTTCTTGCATGTCATCTACTTCCACTATTTATTTTTATACGGGAAATCAATTTGTACGGTCGGCGCCGATGCGCGGCGCCGACCGGTGTTGCGTGTTACGAGCCGATGTAGGAAGTCTTCACCACGGTGTAGAACTCTTGCGCGTAGCGACCCTGCTCGCGCGAACCGTAGGACGAACCTTTGCGCCCGCCGAACGGCACGTGGTAATCCACGCCGGCGGTCGGTAGGTTGACCATTACCATGCCTGCCTGGGAATGGCGCTTGAAGTGGTTGGCGTACTTAAGCGACGTGGTGGCGATACCGGCCGACAAACCGAACTCGGTGTCATTGGCCATCGCCAGCGCCGCCTCGTAGTCGGCCACGCGCACGACGTTGGCCACCGGACCGAAGATCTCTTCGCGGCTGATGCGCATCGAAGCTTCGCTGTCGGCGAACAGCGTCGGCGCCAGGAAGTAACCTTCGGTATCGCAAGTCACCACGCCACCACCGCTGACCAGCCGAGCACCTTCGCTCTGGCCGATGTCGATGTACTTCAAGTCCTGGTTGAGCTGGGCCTCGGAAACCACCGGGCCGATGTCGGTGCCAGCCTTCAACGCATGGCCGACCTTGATCGACTGCATACGCTCGGCCATCGCCGCGACGAACTTGTCGTGGATGCCGGCGGTGACGATCAGGCGGCTCGACGCCGTGCAGCGCTGGCCGGTGGAGTAGAACGCGCTCTGCACCGCCAGTTCGACGGCCTGCTTGAGGTCGGCGTCGTCGAGGATGATCTGCGGGTTCTTGCCGCCCATCTCCAATTGCACCTTGGCCTGGCGCGACACGCAGTTGACCGCGATCTGCCGGCCCACGCCCACGGAACCGGTGAAGCTGATGCCGTCGACTTTCGGGCTGTTGACCAGGACTTCACCGACCACGCGGCCGCTGCCCATCACCAGGTTGAACGCACCGGCCGGGAAACCGGCGCGGGAAATGATCTCGGCCAGGGCCCAGGCGCAGCCCGGCACCAGCTCGGCGGGCTTGATCACCACGCAGTTGCCGTAGGCCAGGGCCGGGGCGATTTTCCACGCGGGAATGGCGATCGGGAAGTTCCACGGAGTGATCAGGCCGACCACGCCGAGGGCTTCGCGGGTGACTTCGACGTTGACGCCCGGGCGCACCGACGGCACGTAGTCGCCCGACAGACGCAGGCATTCACCGGCGAAGAATTTGAAAATGTTGCCGGCGCGGGTCACTTCGCCGATGGCTTCGGGCAGGGTCTTGCCCTCTTCCCGAGCCAGCAGTTGGCCGAGTTCTTCGCGGCGGGCGAGAATCTCGGTGCCGACTTTGTCCAGCGCATCGTGACGCGCCTGGATGCCCGAGGTCGACCAGGCCGGGAACGCGGCGCGGGCGGCTTCGATGGCGGCGTTGACTTGTGCTGCGTCGGCCTTGGCGTATTCACCGATGACATCGGACAAGTCAGACGGGTTGATGTTGGTGCAATAGTCGGCACCGGCCACCCACTGACCGTTGATGTAGTTATCGAAACGCTTTGCATCTGCCACGGAGCTTCTCCTCTCACAAAACCAGTCTAGGAACGCGGGGCGTCCCTGGCTGCGTCCCCACGCGCACGCGGGAACGATCGAGCCTTACGCAAAAAGCCGCTGATTGCTCAGCGGCCTTGTCGGGTCTGTTACTGCTTGCCTTGCTTGTCGATCAGCGCGGCCAGGGCTTCGTATTCTTCTGGCAGCAGATCGGTCAGCGGCGTGCGCACAGGACCTGCGTCATAGCCAACGATCTTCGCGCCAGCCTTGACGATGCTCACTGCGTAACCGGCCTTGCGGTTGCGGATGTCCAGGTAAGGCAAGAAGAAGTCGTCGATGATCTTGCCGACGGTGTCGTGATCGTCGCGAGCAATGGCGTGGTAGAAGTCCATCGCGGTTTTCGGGATGAAGTTGAACACCGCCGAGGAGTAGACCGGCACGCCCAGGGCCTTGTAGGCCGCGGCGTAGACTTCAGCGGTCGGCAGGCCGCCCAGGTAGCTGAAACGATCGCCGAGGCGACGACGGATCGACACCATCAGTTCGATATCGCCCAGGCCGTCCTTGTAGCCGATCAGGTTCGGGCAGCGCTCGGCCAGTTGCTCCAGCTGAGTGGCGTTCAGGCGGCAGACGTTGCGGTTGTACACCACCACGCCGATCTTCACCGATTTGCACACGGCTTCAACGTGGGCGGCAACGCCGTCCTGGCTGGCTTCGGTCAGGTAGTGCGGCAGCAGCAACAGGCCCTTGGCGCCCAGGCGCTCGGCTTCTTGAGCGTATTCGATGGCCTGGCGGGTGGCACCGCCCACGCCAGCGAGGATTGGCACGCTGGTGGCGCAGGTATCGACGGCAGTCTTGATGACTTGGGAATACTCGCTGGCGGCCAGGGAGAAGAATTCACCGGTGCCGCCCGCTGCGAACAACGCAGAGGCGCCGTACGGGGCCAGCCACTCGAGGCGCTTGATGTAGCTGTCGCGATTGAAATCGCCATTGGCAGTGAAATCGGTGACCGGGAACGACAGCAGGCCAGACGAGAGGATGGACTTCAGTTCTTGTGGATTCATTATTCGAACACCCTGGACGCAAATGTTGTGTTGTAGGAAACGGTTCAGCTTCATGTGAAGTTGTAGGTCATCGTACAACTTAAAATGTGAACGTCAACTGCATTTCGTCTTTTGTTGGGGAGGCGGGCCAGGGTTGTTGGCGTGAAGCCTTCTAAATCGGGACTTAGGACGGGATTGAAAGACGAATGGAAATTGCCGCCGGGGCTCCAGGACGGCTCGTCGCCCCTGTTAACTCTGCCAATAGGCACCGTTGCAGCGTGGGGACATAGCCCCAGCACGGCGGTGCTGCGCACGGCCGTAGTTCCTCACAATATTCAATTGAGTCGCCTTACGCGGCGATCAGCGCGGCCTCACAGGGAGGGACATCCTGTGGCGAGGGGATTTATCCCCG
>NZ_JAOSHO010000327.1 GCF_025917275.1 Pseudomonas agronomica
AATCGATTCAATCGACTCAATTTGCACCGCCTGACGGAATGGGCCGCACGGCGCCTTGTGCTATGCTCGGCCACTGATCATTTCTACGATGGGCATTCGTCATTCATGTGGGTTCCCCAGCTAAGCGACACCAGCCAGCCGATGTACCTGTCGATCGCCGATGCACTGGCGCGCGATATCGACAGTGGAGTGTTGAATGAAGGTGATCGGCTGCCGACGTTGCGGGAGCTGGCCGGCGCGTTGGATGTCACGCCGGGCACCATCAGCCGGGCATACAGCGAAGCCCATCGGCGTCATTTGGTGCGCGGGGAAGTGGGACGCGGCACTTATGTGCTCAACCGCCAGTTACTTGAACTGCCGACGAGCAACAATGCCGTGGCGCTCAACCTCGGCCAGCCTGAATTACTTGATCTGTCGATCATCAAGCCCTATAGCGAGACGTTGGATTATTGGTTGCGCGGTGCGCTGGTGGGCATGGCCAGGAGCACCGATTTCGCTCGCGCCCTGGATTACGCCCCCGACGGTGGGCATCCGGCCCATCGTGAGACAGGGGCGCAATGGCTTCGCCATTCATTGCCCGACGCCCAATGGCAACAGGTGGTCATCACGTCGGGTGCCCAGCATGGCTTGATGGTGGCAATGAGTGCCCTGACCCGTGCTGGCGACCTGGTGCTGTGCGAAGCGCTTTGCTATCCCGGTATCATTTCCCTGGCCCATGGCCTGGAGCGTCGCCTGCGCGGCGTGCCGATGGATGACGAAGGCATCATTCCCGAGGCGTTGCGCGAGCTGTGCCAGCGGGAAAAACCGGCCATGCTGATTTGCGTGGCAACGTGCCAGAACCCCACGGCGGCGATCATGTCGCAACAACGCCGGGCCCAGATTGCGGCGCTGGCCGAAGAGTTCGATTTCATCATCCTGGACGATGATATCTACGGTTTTCTCGCGACCGATCCCTCGACCAAGCCGTTGGCCGCCTTTGCACCGGACCGCTCGGTGTACCTGACCAGCCTGTCCAAGTCGATCATGCCGGCGCTTCGCATCGGGTATCTCCATAGCCCGCCGAAACTGCTGTCGCGCCTGACCTCGATGGTGCGCAGCAGCGTCTGGATGCCCTCGCCGTTGACCGCGCAGTTGGCCAGCAACGTAATCACCGAGGGCCTGGACAAGAAGCTGGTTCGCATCCAGCGCAACGAAGCGGCTGCACGGCAAGCGATTGCCCAGGAAATCTTCGCCAGGTTCGAGCTCAAGGCCCAGCCTTACTCGTATCACGTCTGGTTGACGCTTCCCGAGCCTTGGACCAGCGATGAATTCACCATGCTTGCCCGGGCCAACGGCGTATTGGTACTCAGCGGCAGCCAGTTCCAGGCTGAACGTTCAGGCACCGCCAGCCGGTGCGTGCGCCTGGTGCTGATGTCCCCCACCAGCCAGGACGAATTGCGTTTCGCCCTGACCAAGCTCGCCAGCCTGATCGATTCGGACCCGCGTCGGTTCTATTGATAAAAAAGATCGCCGCCTTCGGCAGCGCCTACGCGGTGTAGGTGCTGCCGAAGGCGGCGATCTTTTGGTCATTCGTCCGACGGGTTGAGCAACTCGGACAGGGCGTCCGGCTGGCTCTTGAACGCCTTGGCGAACACATCGCGATTCTTCGCCATGTAGATCCCGGCCTCTTCTACCTGTTGCTCGCTCAGCGATGGAACGGCTTTTTGCAACACTTCGGCCAGCAATTCGGCGAGTTCCAGCATTTTGTCATGACGGTCAGCTTCGGCTTTATCCATGAACAAGCGCTCCAGATCTCGGCTGCTGCGGTATACCACTTCGACGGCCATTCACCACCTCACATGCCTTCACATTGGTTATCTTGCGACTACTGTATTTATATACAGGCGAAGGATAAGCGAATCCCTTCCCTTTGAATAGTGGCTTTTTAATGTAGCCGGTTTCGAGTCTTGTCGCGTAAGCCTTGCTTGTTCGCGCCGCCGCCATTTCGTGTGATACGTGTCGAATACCAGCCCATCGCCATCTCATCCCGGACACTGGCCTTTTTTCTGCATGCAGAACAATCGTCACGTCCAACCCGCATCATCCGGTCGAGTCGACCTAAGGAAACTACATCGTGAAAATCAACTGGGCCGAGAACCTGCGCCAGAACGTGCATCAACTGGCCGAATCGCTGGGCAACCTGTTCGTCGAGACGTTTCACTACCTGGCGCTGTTCGCCATTGGTGCGGTGACCGCATGGGCTGCGGTGATGGAATTCCTGCAGATGATCGAAACGGGACACATCAAGATCGATGACATCCTGCTGCTGTTCATCTACCTCGAATTGGGTGCGATGGTCGGGATCTATTTCAAGACCAACCACATGCCGGTGCGCTTTCTGATCTACGTGGCGATCACGGCGTTGACGCGGCTGCTGATTTCCAACGTCTCCCACCACAGCCCGCCTGACCTGGGAATCATCTACCTGTGCGCTGGCATCCTGCTATTGGCGTTCGCGATCCTGGTGGTGCGCTATGCCTCGTCGCAGTTTCCTTCGGTGAAGATCGAACATCCGCACCGCAAGATCGGTGCGGGTTCCAGCGAACATTCCGAGGTAGAGAAGGGCGAAATCTAGAGGCCGGCGGCAGAAGGTGCCGGGCCTTGGGCTTGGGGTGGTGGCACCTTGATGCTGTCACCGCCGGTCATGGCTTCGAGGATGGCCACGGCGCTGTGGCCCTGTTCGATGGCGATCCCGAACTGGATGCTCTGTACCAGGCGTCTCAGCCGTTCCGGATCGTTGCGTTGCTGGGCGCTGATCATGCGCTTGGCGATGATGCGCCCGCCCTTGGAAAGGGTCAGCATGATGCTTCCGTCCAGGCCCTGAATGCTCAGGTTGATTTGATACTGCGGCGCGAAGGCGTCCGTAATGATCTGAAAAGGGTTGTCCATGATGCGTCACCGCCTGATTGAACGTGCAGTTGTTGACCGGCCATGATCGGGATTAGTTCGCAATACCGGACCACCGGCCATTCCATGATCGTGTCCATCCAAAGGTTGCGGAGGGCGTCAGCGTCCGGGAATCGCCGTCTCGCCGCGTTCGGTAGCTTCTGCAGGCTCCTGTAGAGGAGTTAGCAAGGGCCATGCCGGAAAAACTGTCGGACAATGATCACGGCGCCTGACGCGCTGATGCTCTGGGATGAGGCTCTACGTGCTGCCCGTTTCGGGGCAGGAATCGCTGGATGTCCCTTGGCGGTGCAGGTCGGAAAGGGCGTTTCGAGGGGGGAGGTAAGGCGAAGCAACTCCCGACATTAACAGCGCTTTTGCCCGTTGTCCGGCTTTATTTGCAAATCAATATTTATCTTTTTCCAGGGCTTGAATTGTTCTTCCGCCAGCCCGACTCTGTACTCAAGGGGCCGTTGCGCTAACGTCGATTGGCCCCTGGCGAGCTAGCCGAAATAAGGGATGAACTATGCAAATCCAAGTCAATAGCGATAACCATATTCAAAGCAGCATCCGACTGGAGGAGTGGGTACGTACTACCATTGAAAGCACGCTCGAACGTTATGAAGAAGACCTGACACGGGTCGAGGTCCATTTGGGGGATGAGAACGGCGACAAGCCCGGTCCCCATGACTTGCGTTGCCAGCTCGAGGCCCGGCCAAAAGGCCATCAGCCAATTTCGGTGACACACAAGGCTGAGTCGCTGGAGCTTGCCATCGAAGGCGCAGCCAGCAAGCTGGAACACAAATTGGAGCATCTGTTCGGCAAACTGCGCGGCAAGCGCGCTGCCACCAACGGTCCGACCGAGTCGATTGCACTGGCCGATGCCATGCTGGAAGAAGAATTCCTGGAAAACGAACGGGCCGCGCTCAACGGTTGATCGCTCCGTCCCTATTTAATATCTGACTGAAAACGGGCCTGCACATGCAGGCCCGTTTGCGTTTAGCGCAGGAACGCCTGGCGATACTCTCCTGGCGTCGCGCCCAAGGCCTGGCGAAATCGGTGGGTGAAGTGGCTAGCGCTGGCAAATCCACAGGCCAGCGCTACATCGCCCAGCGGCTGCGAAGTGCTGCGCAATAGCTGCCGCGCCTGGGACAGGCGTCTTGCCAGTACATACTGATGGGGTGGCAATCCGAAGCTTTCGCGGAACATCCGGGAAAAGTGGTATTCGGAGAGCGCGCACAACGCAGCCAGTTGTCCCAGACTGATGGCCTCGGCCAGTTGAGCGTCGATGTACTCCACCAGCATGCGCCGCTGGTGAGGAGCAAGCCCGCCCTTGAGACGAAGGCCCTGGCGTGGGCTGACCTGGCTGAGCAGCAAGTGGCTGAGCATGTCATGGGCGAGGCTGGTGGTGAGCAGGCGCTCGGCGGGCTCGTCCCAATTCAGGTTGATCAACTGGCGAAAGCGCTGCGCCTGTTGCGGGTCGTCAAGAAACGTCGCTTCGTGCAACTGCACTTGCCTGGGTTCGCGATCGAGTAGCGTGACACAGCCAACGGCAAACTGCTCCGGACTGAAATACAGGTGGGCCAGGCGGATGTCGCCGTTGATGACCCATGCTGATTCATGCTCTGCCGGCAGGACGCAGAGTTTGTCGGGCGCGCCGGTAGTATCAGGCCGCTCGCGGCGAAACGTACCGGTGCCGCCGGCGATATAGCACGACAGCGTATGGTGGGTCGGCGCTTCGTAGTCGCGGGCGTCGTGATGATTGCTCCACAAAGCGGCCGCCATGCCGTCACCGAGCTCGGCGCTGTGCTCAAGGCGAGCATTGGGCGAGCTGTTGAGGGCTTGGAAGACTTGCAGGGTTTGCAGACTGGCCATGATCGTTTCTCCAACGCTTGCATCCTACTCCGTCATCCGCCCCGTGCCAGCCTGACCCGCATAAAAACCGCAAGTTTACGCAAGCGCCGGGCATGCATCGGCATGACACTGGAGGCCATTGCCAGGAGTCACCCTCATGAACCTCTCGTTGTACCTGCTGACCGTACTCATCTGGGGCACCACCTGGATCGCCTTGAAGTTGCAGCTGGGCGTCGTCGCCATTCCCGTGTCGATTGTCTATCGCTTCGGTCTTGCCGCGCTGATCCTGTTCGCGATGCTGTTGCTCAGCCGGCGTCTACAAGTGATGAACCGGCGCGGCCATTTGATTTGCGTGGCGCAGGGCTTGTGTCTGTTCTGCGTCAACTTCATGTGTTTCCTCACGGCCAGCCAATGGATTCCCAGCGGCCTGATCGCCGTGGTGTTTTCCACCGCGACCCTCTGGAATGCCTTGAACGCTCGTGTGTTCTTTGGCCAGCGGATCGCCCGCAACGTGCTGCTGGGCGGAGCCTTGGGGTTGCTGGGGCTGGCGCTGTTGTTCTGGCCGGAACTGGCTGGCCACAGCGCCAGTCCGCAAACGCTGCTCGGCCTGGGATTGGCCTTGTTGGGCACCTTGTGTTTCTCGGCGGGCAACATGCTCTCGAGCCTGCAGCAGAAAGCCGGCCTCAAGCCACTGACCACCAACGCCTGGGGCATGGCGTACGGGGCGGCGATGTTGTCGGTGTGGTGTCTGTTCCAGGGCATCCCGTTCGAGATGGAATGGAATGTTCGCTATGTCGGGTCGCTGCTGTACCTGGTGATCCCAGGCTCGGTGATCGGCTTCACCGCCTACCTGACGCTGGTCGGCCGCATGGGCCCGGAGCGCGCAGCGTATTGCACGGTCCTGTTCCCGGTAGTGGCGTTGAACGTCTCGGCGTTCGCAGAAGGCTATCAATGGACGGCGCCAGCGCTGGCAGGGCTGGTGCTGGTGATGCTGGGTAACGTGCTGGTGTTTCGCAAACCGCGACCCGTAGCAACGGAAGTCGCGCTGGGTGCCCGCTGATGCACTACGTCAGGCGATAAACCTTGTGGCGAGGGAGCTTGCTCCCG
>NZ_JAOSHO010000328.1 GCF_025917275.1 Pseudomonas agronomica
GCTCCCTCGCCACAATTGCGTGCAACGGAAACAAGGAGAACACGATGGATTTGAACGCTGAAGTGGACCACTTGGTCAAGGCTTCCCAGGCCTGGATCCCAATGATCATGGAATATGGCAGCCGGGTGCTGCTGGCGCTCATCACTCTGGTGATTGGCTGGTGGCTGATCAACAAGGTGACGCAGAAACTCGGGGCGCTGCTGGCCCTGCGTAACGCCGACCTCGCGCTGCAAGGGTTCATCAGTACCCTGGCAAACATCATCCTGAAGATTCTATTGATCGTCAGTGTCGCGTCGATGATCGGTATTGAAACCACCTCCTTCGTCGCGGCCATTGGTGCGGCAGGCCTGGCGATCGGCCTGGCCTTGCAGGGCAGCCTGGCGAATTTCGCCGGTGGCGTGCTGATCCTGTTGTTCCGTCCGTTTCGCATCGGTGACTGGATCGAAGCCCAAGGCGTGGCAGGTACGGTCGATAGCATCCAGATCTTCCACACCGTCATCCGTACCGGTGACAACAAGACCGTCATCGTGCCCAACGGCAACCTGTCGAACGGCATCATCACCAACACCAATCGCCAGCCAACCCGCAAGGTGGTGTTCGATGTGGGTGTGGATTACCAGGCCGACCTGCAAAAGGCCCGGGAAGTGTTGTTGGCGTTGGCCAAGGACGAGCGCGTATTGGCTGATCCTGCGCCTGAAGCGGTGATTTCGACCTTGGGCGACAGTTCGATCACGGTGTCGCTGCGTATCTGGGTGAAGACAGCGGATTACTGGGCCGTGATGTTCATGCTCAACGAGCATGCACGGGATCGCTTGAAGGAGTCGGGTATTGATATTCCGTTTCCGCAACGCGTGATTCGGGTTGTTCAAGAGTCCCCATCAGCCTGAAGTAGTCGACCGTTTGGTCAAGTGACAGCGCAATAAAAAAGGCCCATCCGAAGATGGGCCTTTTTTTGATTACCGTGAACTGACTTTCGGCAATTACAGAACCGAAATCGGGTAGTCGACGATCAGGCGGAACTCTTTGATGTCGCCTTCGCCTTCGTCAGCGTTAGCGTAGTGCCAGGCTTGACGAACACGGAAGGAAAGATCTTTGGCCGGGCCAGACTGAACAACGTACTTGGCTTCGAAGTTGGTTTCGTGGTGCTTGCCGTCGTCACCGTACAGCGGGGCACCGACGGAGTTGCGGTATTGGCTGTTAGCGGCAAGACCAGTACCGTCGATGTCCCAACCTTTGACGTAGCGGGTCATGAAGCTCAGACCAGGAACGCCGTATTCAGCCATCTTCAGGTCATAACGAACCTGGGCAGATTTCTCGTTAGGCGCGTTGAAGTCGGAGTACTGGATGGAGTTGGCGAGGAAAATCGAGTCGCCGCCACGGTTGTTCTTGCCCACGCCGATGTAGTCGAAAGGCGTGTCGCCGTTGATCTTCTGGAAGGCCACGGTGATGGTGTGCGCTTTCAGGAACGAGAAAGCGGCTGCCAGGGAGTACGCGGTGTTGCTGATGTCACCGGCCTTGGAGCTGCCAGTGTCGGTGGTGCGGTAGATGTTACCGTCCAGGTTCAGCGACTGATCGCCACCCATTGGGATGGTGTAGTTCAGGTTACCGTAGTACTGGTTCCAGATGTCTTCCAGCTGGGCAGCGTACAACGATGCGCTCAGGTTGTCGCTGAACGAATATTTGCCGCCAGCGTAGTCGATGGAGTTGGCTTCTACGCCAGCGTAGGTCGCGAAGAGGCCGCCTTCACGAGCGTTGCGGTCCTGGCTGGTGGCCGAGTAGAAGTGACCGGCTTCGAGGTCAAGGTCTTTGACTTCGCTGCTCTGCAGTTGGAAACCGCTGGCAGTTTGAGGCAGGACGCGGGAACCACCGACAGCGAACACTGGAGCAGTGCTTGGCTGTTGGTCGCCGATTTTCAGCTCGGTCTTGGAGACGCGGAATTTGACCGCTGCGCCGGCTTTGCCTTGGCTGTCATTGACGTCGCCATCAGCGTCGCGGCTCATGTTGCCGGTGCCACCAGTGCCGTCGCCACCGTCCAGTTTGACCGCCAGGTAACCGAACGCATCAATGCCGACGCCTACGGTACCTTGGGTGTAACCGGAGTTGAAGTTACCCCAGATACCTTGGGTCCAGTCTTTCTGGTCGTTGTTACCGTTTTTGTTGTCACGGTTGAAATAGTAGTTGCGCAGCAGCAGTTTGGCGCTGGCGTCTTCTACGAAGCCCTTGGCTTCAGACTGGTCACTTACGAAAGGTGCGGCCGAGGCCATTTGAGTACTGGCTGCTGCAGCAACGGCCAGTGCGATCATGCTCCACTTCATCACGCGCATCGTGATTTGCTCCTTTGGTTTTAAGAGTACTGCCGTCCCACCTGTTTTATTATCTGGGCGGCTCTTTCTTTTTGTGTCGGCGCAAACTTATATCACGTCGACATTCTTTGGCGATACTTGCCCATTCAACCTTTCAGCTTCTTTACGACCATGTCGCCAATGGCTCGATCCATGTCGCATTTCAGCTGATCCGAGGTACACGGAATGACAACTTAAAGTTGTTCTGTTTTCCACCGTCGGTGTAAAGAATCCATAAGTCCAACCTTGAAGCTCCTGAGGGCAGCCTTGCCACTTTAATTCTCAGGCCTGCAGGTTCCGCTTCCGGCGGCACCTGTAGGCGATATGGGCAGGAATGCAACAAGCATGCACAAACCCGGATTTCGTTGACATTTTTTTCACAATTTAGCTGCTGTTGCGGTGAAACCTCATGAAACCGGGCACCAAAGGCCTTGTTTTAAATGGGGTTGACTGCCGGGCAGCTGTCATGTTTGAAACCGTTGGAGCTCGCGCGACAACCAAAAACGTTACCGGTTCACCCCGTCAGTGGGTAAAACGCGGATGTCACGAGCATTGAGCGTAGACGCATTGTGCTGTTTTGGTGCAAAAAATCTTCAGGCTGTACGAAAAACGGACAACCCCTGCGCCAGTTCGATTCGCAATGCGCTATTGCGGTACCGGGTGCGCGGTAATGGTGCGCTGGGTGATGCGCAGTGAACGTTCCGTCGTTCACGGGTATGCTGGACCCTGTGCCCAGGGGTAGGCCAGTTGGCTGCCGAATCAGGTACATCGATTAACGAGCGAGGAGTACGCGCGGTGTTTGCCTTAGATCCACGATTGCAACAAGACACATTGCCCATCGGCGATTTCCCGCTTTGCCGGCTGCTCTTGTCCAACGACTCGAACTACCCGTGGTTCATCCTCGTGCCGCGGCGGGACGATATCAGTGAATTGTTTCAATTGGATGACGCTGATCAACAGCAACTGTGGAAAGAAACCACGGCGCTGGCCGAGACGCTCAAGGACTCGTTCGACGCCGATAAACTGAACGTTGCAACCTTGGGTAACGTTGTCAGTCAATTGCACATGCATGTAATCGTGCGCAAGCGGGACGATGCCGCCTGGCCGGCGCCGGTGTGGGGCAAGCATCCGGCACAGCCTTACGATGCAGGGCAGGTCGCGGCCATTCGCGAGCGCTTGCGAGCGGTCCTGACCGATGATTTCAAGTTCCTGGAGGACTGAACCATGAACCTTGAAGAGCGTGTAACCGACCTTGAAAGCCGCCTGGCATTCCAGGACGACACCATCCAGGCGTTGAACGACGTGCTGGTGGAGCAACAGCGAATCGTCGAGCGTCTGCAGCTGCAGATGGCGGCGCTGCTCAAGCGCCAGGAAGAGATGGCCGGGCAGTTCGAGTCTTTCGAAGAAGAAGCACCGCCACCCCATTACTGACGGCCGCCGAACGACGGGCAGTAAAAAACCGCGAGCAGCCTGGCTGCATCGCGGTTTTTTTACGCCTGGATCAGCGGCGCGGCAGTGCGGCGATCACGTCTTCGGCTTGCAGGCCCTTGTCGCGATGCATGACCGAGAACTCCACGCGCTGGCCTTCGACCAGGACGCGGTGGCCTTCGCCACGAATGGCCCGGAAATGCACAAAGATGTCATCGCCGGAGTCGCGGGAGATGAAACCGAACCCCTTGGACGTGTTGAACCACTTCACGGTGCCGGTATCTCGGTTGGACATGTCGTAGTTCTGCGGTGCGGCGGACGGCGACGACTTCTTGTAGAAGCTGACGGCCAGGTGCAGCAACACCGCGATCAATGCCGCCGCCAGGCTGGACAGGATGGCGGGTTGGCCGCCGATTTCCGGCATGGGTGCCAGCAGGGTCAGGGTTTGCAAGGCAACGGCCAGCACCAGCAAGGCGCTGACAAGGTTTTGCAGTTGATGACGTGGACCTTTGTTCCAGTAAGGGATAACGGGTGCCAGGGTCAGGTTGAGCAGGCCGAAAAAGGCCAGGTACAGCGCGTCGGGATGTTGCAGGTAAGGTGTGGCTTCGGAACCCAGGCTAGGGATGAAGGACAGCAGCAGGGCAGCTGCGCCCATTAGCAAGTGGACGATTTTCAACATTTTGATTGGCTCACGGTTAAGACAGATCACAAGGAAGAGCTGGTCGGGGCCGGTTCGCTCCAGAACAATGAGAGGCGTAGGAACACGTACCCGATTCAGCCTATGCGCGCCGCCCGGAAAAATAGGCGTAGCGACACACTGCCTATTTAACAGCAAAGCCCGGGCCTTCTCAAACGTGTTGCGGGCGGGCGGGACGCTGTTCGTCGGCCAGGAGGATGGACGGGGCGCTTGCAAGTGACGGGCAGTGGAGGTTGTATTTTCATGTTTGCCGGAACCGTCCGACGTCCCGGCTTGTCGGTTCAGGACGACTGGCGATTTGTCGCAGGCTATGGAAAGCGACACCCGCTAGAGTGAATTCATCACCGTCAGGAGATCAACCCACATGGCAATCGATATCGGTATCAGCGAAGAAGACCGCAAATCCATCGTCGATGGACTTTCACGCCTGTTGTCAGACACCTACGTGCTCTACCTCAAGACGCACAATTTCCATTGGAACGTCACCGGTCCAATGTTCCGGACCCTCCATTTGATGTTCGAGGAGCAATACAACGAGCTGGCGCTGGCGGTGGACCTGATCGCCGAGCGAATCCGTGCGCTCGGCTTCCCGGCGCCCGGTGCCTATTCGGTATACGCACGCTTGTCGTCCATCAAGGAAGAAGAGGGCGTGCCTGGCGCCGAAGACATGATCCGGCAATTGGTCGAAGGGCAGGAAGCAGTGACACGCACCGCTCGTGGCATCTTTCCTTTATTGGACAAGGTCAGTGACGAACCCACCGCCGACCTGCTGACCCAGCGCATGCAGGTCCATGAAAAAACCGCCTGGATGCTGCGCTCGCTACTTGAGGATAAATAAGTCGTTCCCAGGCGACGGTGTTGCCGTTGGCACTATCGCCTGGCTCCCGGTGCCGGGGTTGACGTAATTTGTCGCCACTCTACTGTTGGCTTGTCCTACGTCGATGGTCAAAAAGTCATCTGGAACTGGCGATCCAGTTGCGCTTCCATAGAGCCACGGATCGGTTGTTCCGACCAAGGCTCGTATGGCAAAGGAGTGTCAACGGTATGATTCAAGGAAAAGAACCTTGGGAAGATGGGGGTGGGCGCTTGCAGCCTATCCACATCGACCCGTTTGTCAGGGGGTTCGACATGCAACTGGCCCGGCCCCTGGCCCGCTCTATCCGGCTCAATGGGTTCGCCACCTGCCTGCGGCTGGAGCAGGTCTATTGGGATATTCTCGGTGACATGGCGCACCTCAACAACTGCTCCGTCAGCACCTTGCTGTCCCATGTGGACCGGGAGGTACACCTGCGTCATGGTGGCGTGCGCAATTTCAGCGGGCTGGTGCGTGTTGTCTGCGTGGTTCACAGTTTGAAGGACGCCGGGATGGAGCATGGTGGGGCGTAGGCGCTGTCGAAGGCTGCGATCTT
>NZ_JAOSHO010000329.1 GCF_025917275.1 Pseudomonas agronomica
CGCAGCCTTCGGCAGCTCCTACACAAAAGCGCTCCCAACCTACCCTAGCCAAGGTGAAACTTTCGTCCAAGCCGATTTGGCCTGCCGCGCGAAGCTGCTTATCATGGCCCGCCCACCCGTTTGCAAGAGTCATCTATGCGCCGCCTGCTCACCGGCTGTCTTGTCACCCTGTTGCTGTTGCTCAACACCCTGGTGCTGTTCGGGCCGCTCATGGTGTTCGCATTGCTCAAGCTGATCCTGCCTGGGCGCTTTCGTGACTACGCCTCGTGGGCGGTCATGTGGATCGCCGAGACCTGGGCTGAAATCGACAAATTGATCTTCGCCCTGTGCATTCCCACCCGCTGGGACATTCGCGGTGGCGAAGGGCTGCGCGGCGATACCTCTTACCTGGTGATCAGCAACCACCAATCCTGGGTCGACATCCCTGCCCTCGTCCAGACCCTCAACCGGCGCACGCCGTTCTTCAAGTTCTTCCTCAAGAAAGAACTGATCTGGGTGCCCTTCCTGGGGTTGGCCTGGTGGGCGTTGGATTACCCCTTCATGAAGCGCTACACCAAGGCCTTCCTGGCGAAGAACCCAGAACTGGCCGGCCGGGACCTGGAAATCACCAAGGCCGCCTGCGAACTGTTCAAGCGTCAGCCGGTCACTGTGGTGAACTACCTCGAAGGCACCCGTTTCACCCTGGCAAAAAGCCAGGCGCAGCAATCGCCCTTCACCCACCTGCTCAAGCCCAAGGCCGGCGGCGTGGCGTTCGTGCTCGCGGCGATGGGTGAGCAACTGGACGCGGTGCTCGACGTGACGGTGGTGTATCCGCAGCAACGAATTCCCGGTTTCCGGGACTTGATCAGCGGTGCCGTGCCCCGGGTCATCATCGACATCAAGACCCGCGAGCTGGACCCCAAGTTGTGGCAAGGCGACTACGAAAACGACCCGGTTTTTCGCCAGCACGTCCAGGATTGGGTCAACCAGCTCTGGGCCGAGAAAGACCTGCGCATTGCCGCGTTGCGCAACGAACGCGACTGATCAGAGACCGGCGCCGCTTCCCCAGATACCGCCCAGGTTCTGCAACAAGGAACTGGCTACGCCTTGCTGACCGAGGTATTGCAGGATAATCGGGGCGAATTGGCCAATCATGCCGCTGTCCATGCCCAGGGCGCCGAAGGCATTGTTCAGGTCGTTGGTGTCCTTGACGTTCCCCAGCAGGCCGTCGAGCAAGGCATTCTTATCCGACCCGCCGCCCAGCAAGCCGCCCAATCCGTTGAGCCCGCCAATGGCGCTGTTGCCGGCAATCTGGTCCAGCCCCGGCACGCTTTTGCTCAACTCGGAAAACTGCGGCTCGCTGAGGCGATTCTTCGCCAACCCCAGCATTGCTCCGGCTCCACCAATGGCCTGCTCAGGGGTTATATCGAGCTCCGAGCCCAGCGAATTGAGCAGCCCGGCCGCTTTCGGCGCGGCGGCCACGGCGCCCTCCTGCTCGTCGCCCTGGATGGCCGAGATCATATTGGCCGCATCACCGAGGCTGAACTGCGCAAAGACCGGGCTGGCCACCAGCGACAGCAGGCAAGACAGTGCAAAACCGTGTGAAACCTTCATCCGGACATACCCTCTTGCCATTAAAAAGCCGCTTCGTAGGAAGCGGCGCGAAAACCGAGGGTTGGACTGGGGCATAGGTGAATTGTTCCATCATCAAACTTAAATAAGCTTCAACAGCACCTTCAGAAACTTCCTACAGACAATTCGGAAAATTTTAGCTTTTAACTTAAACAGCTCATAACCGGAGCAATTAGCTGTTAAATATTCATACATAATTCAAAATTGACATGACGACCTGTCAACTCTGACAGTAGCCCGCCCCGGAAACAGCCACAATAATGGCCACGGACCGAGCCAGGAGGCGCGCGATGTTAAAAATCTTATGGACCGGCAGCACCGCGTTATTATCGCTGATTATCGGCCAGGTTCATGCGGGTGAAATAACCTGCCCTGCCGCCGCAGACATACATCGGAATATCGAAGCGGTAGAAGACATCTATTTTGTCGGCGAACACAGTGAGTTCGAGTGGCAGAGCCAATCCCTTGTGGATGCAGTTGACCCACAATCGCTGTCGTTCAAGGGTGCTGATTATGCATTGCATGTTGAAGACAATGACGAGGGACTTCCCACGCATACGACCATCACATGCAGATACGGCGAAATAAACTTGATACTCGAATATTCGAGCGTTCAAGAACCGGCCTACTCTGCGTGGCTGGATAACACCTGCAACAACCAGGACGTCAAGCAGTGCCAATTGATAACTTCCGATTATTTCCAAGTCAACTTTGATTAGGCCTGGGTGCGATGGCCTACCTGTTTCAACTTCCAGCCTGCCCTTCCCGGCGCGGTTACCGTAAAGTGCGGTACCTTCTTACAGAGTTCGCCCATGAACGTACAAATCGGCGGTGCCACCCTCGCCGTCATCCTGACAGGCATGCTCATCGTCCTGGGCGTCAATGAATGCCAACGCGGTCCCCTGAATCCGGATATCGCCGACGACATCAGCGATGAACAGAAGTCCTGGCTGACGGTTGAACATCGCATCAAACGCTCGGACCCGGCCCTGGCCGAAGTGATTCGCGACCAGCAATCCCTGACCGTGCTCTACCGTCCAGACGCTGCCGCGCAAGACTCAGAACCTTGGGTTGACCACATGCTGCGCGTAGTGGGCCATGGCCTGGCCGCACTCAATAGCGCGCCCGGCGGCAAGCAATACACGCAAGTCACGATCAAGGCGCGCATGCTTGCCGATGATGACGTGGAGCTGGTCTACGACATGCAGGGTTTTGACGCCATCAAGACGCAACAGGGCGGCTACGTGACCTTCGCCAGCATGCCGCGAAGCATGGTGTTCAGCCGGGGGGCCTTGACCCGAGCCCAAGATTATTGCCGTGGCCCTAGTGCCCGGGGATTTTATCCTGAGTTCTGCGAACGGATCGGGGCGGCGACAGCCCTTAGAAATTGACCGCCATTCTTAAAAAAAGGCTATTTCGAATTCATCTAACTCACTGTCAACTCTGACAGTAGCCCAGGCCGAGCCAATCCATAACTATCTAGGCTCGACTAAACAAGGAGTATGGGCAATGAACAAAGTCTTGTTAGCTTTCGTGTTTCCCGTTGTGGGTGTATTAGGCCTTGCTCACGCTGCAGACGCAGCCACCTGCCCACTCGTGACCGCCATAAAATCCACCCCCATACCTATCAACGCCCCGCCACCTAATAATGAAGGCTACGCCTATACAGCCGATGATCCAGACGGAAGTCGGTGGAAAGGGCAATACGTGCGCAACGATGAGGATATCCTGAACTACAACTTGACATTAAAAACGCCGGCGCCAGGCCCGGATAATGCTTGCTTGTACGAGGGTGATCCGCAGAAAGACCAATATGGAGATATCGCTTATTCTCGACAGCTAAAACTGTATAAAACCCAGTGACTGGATTTTGTTAATCATCTGCAAGCGAAAAAAAAGGGCGACATTACTGTCGCCCTTTTTCCGTCTTGGCTAACGCCTTACGCCGCACTGAACAACTTATGCGGGTCAATTACAAACTTCTTCGGCACGCCCGCGTCGAACTCGCCGTAACCCTTCGGTGCGTCGTCCAGGCTGATCACCTGCACGCCGACGATTTCGGCGATGTTGATGCGGTCCCACATGATCGCCTGCATCAGTTGGCGGTTGTACTTCATCACGGGGGTCTGGCCGGTGTGGAAGCTATGGGACTTGGCCCAACCCAGGCCGAAGCGGATGCTCAGGCTGCCCATTTTCGCAGCGGCATCGACCGCGCCCGGATCTTCGGTAACGTAGAGGCCGGGGATGCCGATCTTGCCGGCCACGCGGACCACGCCCATCAGCGAGTTGAGCACGGTGGCCGGGGCTTCGTGCTTGACGCCGTCATGGCCGTGACCGCGGGCTTCGAAGCCGACCGCGTCGACGGCGCAATCGACTTCAGGCTCGCCCAGCAAGGCAGCGATCTGTTCGTGCAGCGGGGTGTCCTGGGACAGGTCGGCAATTTCGAAACCCTGGGCCTTGGCGTGGGCCAGGCGAACCGGGTTGACGTCGCCGATGATGACCACGGCCGCGCCCAACAGGCGAGCGGAGGCAGCGGCTGCCAGACCAACCGGACCGGCACCAGCGATGTAGACGGTGCTGCCAGGGCCAACGCCGGCAGTGACGGCACCGTGGTAGCCGGTGGGCAGGATGTCGGACAGGCAGGTCAGGTCACGGATTTTCTCCATGGCCTTGTCGCGGTCCGGCAGTTTCAACAGGTTGAAATCGGCGTATGGCACCAGCACGTATTCGGCCTGGCCACCGGTCCAGTCGCCCATGTCCACATAACCGTAGGCACCGCCGGCACGAGCCGGGTTGACGGTCAGGCACACACCGGTGTGTTGTTCCTTGCAGGAACGGCAGCGCCCGCAAGCCACGTTGAACGGTACCGACACCAGGTCGCCGATTTTCAGGTTCTCGACGTCACTGCCCTTCTCGATCACTTCACCGGTGATCTCGTGTCCCAGGACCAGGCCGGTCTGGGCGGTGGTACGGCCGCGCACCATGTGTTGGTCGGAGCCGCAGATGTTGGTGGAAACCACGCGCAGGATGACGCCGTGCTCGATCTTCCTGCCGCGCGGGTCCTGCATTTTGGGATAGTCGATTTTCTGTACTTCGACCTTGCCGTTGCCGAGATACACGACACCACGATTACCGGACATGCTTTCACCTCGCTGTTGTTTTTATGAAACTGCGTTGCCCAGGCAGGCAGCGCGTTGATTGCTCGGGTTAGTGCTTGTGGCTTGTTTCTTTGTCGTCTGTAAGGGCCTCATCGCGAGCAAGCTCGTTCCCACAAGGATTTCTGGTGTAACTAATATTTGTATACCGGCACAAATCCTGTGGGAGCGAGCTTGCTCGCGATGTCGGCCTAAAGAACGACCGTGCGATTGGCGTTCAGGAACACCCTTCGCTCGATGTGATACCCCACCGCCCGGGCCAACGTCAGCCCTTCGATGTCCCGACCCTTGGCGATCAGGTCTTCGGGATAGTGGCTGTGGTCCACCACCTCCACGCCCTGGGCGATGATCGGGCCTTCGTCCAGGTCGTTGTTGATGTAGTGCGCCGTGGCGCCCACCAGCTTCACGCCTTTGTTATAGGCTTGGTGATACGGCTTGGCGCCCTTGAAGCCCGGCAGCAGCGAGTGATGGATGTTGATCGCCTTGCCATCGAGCTTGCGGCACAACTCCGGCGACAGCACTTGCATGTAGCGGGCAAGGATCACCAGTTCGGCGCCGGTGTCTTCGATCACCTGCCACACCTGCCGCTCCTGGGCCGGTTTGTCGTTCGGGTCCAGGGGGAAATGGTAGTAGGGAATCTGGTGCCAGTCGGCCAGCGGCTTGAGGTCGGGGTGGTTGGAGACCACGGCCACCACGTCCATGGATAGCTGACCGATGCGCTGGCGATAAAGCAGGTCGTTGAGGCAGTGATCGGCCTTGGAGACCATGATCACCACTTTGGGCCGGTAGTTGGGCGGCGTGAGTTCGAAGACCATGCCGAAGGCTTGCGCCCGCTCGGCCAGGCCGGCGCGGAAGCTCTGTTCGTCGAAGCCGTCAGGCTGACGAAACTCCACGCGAATGAAGAAGCGCGCCGAGAGCCGGTCGTCGAAGGAATGGTGTTCGGTGACGTAGCAGCCCTGCTCGAACAGGAAGCGGGTCACCGCGTCCACCGTGCCGAGCACGCTGGGGCAGTCGGCGGTGAGAATCCATGTATCCGGGGCGCGGCTCATTGCGGTGACTCCTGCTCAAAATTAACGAAGCGACGCAGAACCCCGTGGCGAGG
>NZ_JAOSHO010000033.1 GCF_025917275.1 Pseudomonas agronomica
CCTACGCGGTGTCAGGTATAAGCGCAGCGCCAATGAGGACCAACGATCATGTTTGCCGAAGTCCGTACTTTCCATGATCCCCAGCAGCACGCCGGTTCGATCCTGGGCTGGCAGCAGGTCTACGACCAACTGGGCCGTGGCTGCCTTTCCAGCGAATTGCGGCAGGTGTGCGCCGAGCGCTTCCAGATCTTCCAGGAGGTGCTGGACAAACGGGTAGTGCAACGCGGTAGCGCGCCGAAAGGGCGCTTGTGCATCGCCCTGTCACTGGGCAACGCGCCGGTGGTACAGGGCCAGCAAGTAGGTGCACACAGCGTCGTGCTGTTGCGCGATGGCGAGGATTTTGTGTTGCACGCCCCGGAAGGCACGCACTTCTTCGCGGCCAATGTCGACACGGTGCGTTTTGCCAAGCTGGCGGCCTATGAATTGCCGAACGAACAGCTCAAGCGTCTGAAGAGCGTTTCGCAAATCAGCGTTAATGAAGCGGTGCTGGCAAGGGTCCAGCAACAGATCCAACCGCTGTTTCGTCACCTTTTGGAACAAGCGGACGCGGTCAATCCCACCGTGGAAAAAATCCTCGAAGACGTGCTGCTCAATGCGTTCCTCGATCTGTTCAGCCACGCCTCGGACGAGGTGCGTGGGCGGCGCGGCAACGTTGCGGTCAATGCCTACCTGGTCAAGCGCTGCCAGGAAATGGTCATGGCCAGCACCGAAGTACCGTTGAGCATCCTGGACCTGTGCGAGCAACTGCGCGTGAGCCGCCGGACCCTGCAGAACAGCTTCCGGGCGGTCACCGGGATGCGGCCGGTGGAGTACCTGCGCAACCTGCGGCTCAATGCCGTGCGCCGACGTTTGATCAGCACCCGTGCGGCCGCACTGAATGTCAGCGAGATCGCCGTGGCGATGGGTTTTTTCCACCTGAGTCACTTTGCCGTCCATTACCGGGCACTGTTTGGCGAATCGCCTTCGGACACACCCCGGGCCCCGGCTTGATGGGCGCGGTGTTACCAAACCATCCCGCCCTGCACCCATAAAAGGCAGCCGCTGAGCTGTTTGGTAGCACACCGGGTGCGACCCAGCCGGTAGCGCGCCCGCCGTTCTCCTCGACAACTTCCTCAAAATCAATCCTTTGCACAGCAAGCGGTGCGGTTGGCATGCATTCTGCTTTTATGAATCCATGGATAATTGGATACAAAAATGCAGAAGGTGCTGCCATGCAGTTTGCTCCGACCTACGCTGAACGTCCGCCCGTCACCGCCGAGGAAGAGGCCTACAACTTCCTGCTCGAAGCCATTTGTGGCGGTCGCCTGCGCAAGGGTGACCGATTGATCGCCGAGGACATCGCCACCGAGATCGGCATGAGCCGCATGCCGGTGCGCGAGGCTTTCCGGCGCCTGGATGCCCAGGGCCTGGTGACCCTGCGGCCCAATCGAGGGGCTGTGGTCAGCGGCCTGGACATCGACGAACTGCACGAAGTCTTCGAAATGCGCAGTGCCCTCGAAGGCCTGGCGGTCCGCGTTGCCACGGCGAAAATCAGCGAACGCCAACTGGCCGCCCTGGAGCGCCTGCTGGACGAGATGGATGACTATCGGGAGGAAAGCGCCGAGTGGGTCAGCCGCCATCGCGCCTTTCATGAGTACCTGTGCAGCCTCAGCGGTCGCCCGCGCTTGCTGAAGCAGATCAGCGCGCTTTATTCGCTGATCGAAGCGCCGATGCGCCTGTGGTTGCAACATGTCGAAAAGCCCCTGAGCGCGCGCCAGGAACACATGCTGATCCTCGATGCCCTGCGTGCAGGCGATGCCGATAGGGCCGAGGTGGTGGTGCGCGCGCACATCGAAGGCACGGTTCCTGAATTGATCGAGTTCCTGCAATCGAAAAAATAACGAGAGCGGGGGAATTAGAACCCGCCCGTGTTTTGACTTTGAGTACTGCCCGTCATTAATGAACTGGAGTGTCTGGTCATGCATAAGCCTCGCCTGTTGGTCGCCGCTTTATCCTTGGGTTTCTGTGCGCAATGGGCGGTTGCCGCGCCCGTTGTCCCGGAGCGCTTGCTCAAGGTAGATAAACTCGTCTACTGCTCGGGCATGGATTCGCCGCCGCTGGTGTCCTTCGACGAGGCGCAGAAACCCAAGGGATTGACCGTGGACCTGGGGCTGGAAATCGCCAAGCGCCTAGGCAACAAGAAGGTCGAGTGGCGGGTCATTCCGTTTTCCGGACTGCTCCCGGCGCTGCTGGCCCAACAGTGCGACATGATCGTCGACCAGCTGTTCGACAAGCCCGAGCGCCGCGAGGTGATCGACATCGTCAACTACATGTATTCCAGCCAGGCGGTGGTGGTGCCCAAGGGCAATCCGAAGGGCCTCAAGACGCTCAAGGATCTCTCCGGCCACAAGGTCGCGGTGCTCAATGGTTCAACCATCAAGACCTTGCTCGACGCCGAGAACGAAAGCCTGGCCAAGGCCGGCAAGCCGCCGATGAAACTGGTGGTCTACAACACCGACACCGACGCCTTCCAGGCCCTGCGCATCAGCCAGGTCGACGCCTACGGCACCACCGTGGAAACCGCCGGTTACTACGCGGCGATGGCGCCCGAATTGTTCGAGGAAGGCGTGCCAGCCTTCAGCCGGATCCTCACCGGGCTGGGCATTCGCAAGGACGATCCGCAACTGACCGCCGCTGTGCAGCAAGTCGTCAGCGACATGCGCGGCGACGGCAGCTACAGCCAACTGCTCGGCAAATGGCATGTCGCCAGTGACACACTTGATTGAGGTAGACCCTTGATGAATTTCAATTGGGATGTGTTCTGGCAATACCTGCTGCAGCCCAGCGGCGTGTACCTCACCGGGCTCTGGCTGACCTGCGTGATCAGTGTGCTGGCGATGCTGCTGGGCTGCGTGTTGGGATTGGCCGCCGCGCTGCTGCGACTATCGAGGAACCCGTTGCTGCATCTGCCGGTGCGTTTTTACGTGTGGCTGATGCGCGGCACGCCGCTGCTGGTGCAGATCGTCTTCCTCTACACGGCGCTGGCCGCCGGCGGGATCTTCCGCTTCGAAGACATCGACCTGTTTGGCCTGGTGATCCCCGGCAATATCCAGGCGGCGATCATCGCCCTGGGCCTCAATGAAGGCGCGTACATGGCCGAGATCATCCGCGCCGGCATCGGTGCGGTGGACAAGGGCCAATACGAGGCCGGACGCTCCCTGGGCATGACCTTCGCCAAGCTGATGCGCCGCATCGTGTTGCCCCAGGCGTTCCGGGTCATCGTGCCGCCGCTGGGCAACGAGTTCAACGTGATGCTCAAGAACACCACGCTGGTCAGTGTGATCGGTGTGCAGGAATTGCTGCTCAGTACCCAGATGGTGACGTCGGCGACGTTCCGGGTGTTCGAGCTGTACCTGGTGGTGGCGATCTACTTCCTGTTGCTGACCACGTTGTGGGGCTTCTTCCAGCGCTGGCTGGAGGCCCGCTTCGGCCAGTCGGACCGGCCTTCGTCGCCACCGCCTGCGTCGACGCGGATGTTCGGTCGCGGCACCTTGAACCTGCTGAGGGCACGTTGATCATGGCGCACAAAAGCGAAGAACTGATCATCGAAGCGCTGGACGTACACAAATCTTTCGGTGAGTTGCAGATACTCAAGGGCATCTCCCTGCAAGTGCGGCGGGGTGAAGTGGTGGTGCTGATCGGCGCGTCGGGATCCGGCAAGACCACCTTCATCCGTTGCATCAATTTGCTGGAAGACATCCAGGGCGGACGCATCCGCGTCAACGGTCGCGCCATGGGCTATCGCGAGCGGGCCGACGGCAGCCTCGTGCGTGAGTCGGAGCGCAACATTGCGCGGCAGCGGCGCGACATCGGCATGGTGTTCCAGCGCTTCAACCTGTTCCCCCACATGACCGCCGTGGAAAACATCATCGAGGCGCCGATCCAGGTCCTCGGCGTGCCTCGCGCCGCCGCGTTGGAACAGGCTCGCGGGTTGCTGGAGCGGGTCGGGCTGGCGGACAAGGCCAACCACTACCCGTCGATGCTTTCCGGCGGCCAGCAGCAGCGGGTGGCGATTGCCCGGGCCCTGGCGATGAAGCCCCAGGCCATGCTGTTTGACGAACCCACCAGCGCCCTCGACCCGGAGACCGTCGGCGAGGTCTTGCAGGTGATGAAGGAACTGGCCGAGGAGGGCATGACCATGGTCGTGGTCACCCACGAAATGGGTTTTGCCCGTGAAGTGGCCGACCGCGTGGTGGTGCTCGACCAGGGTGAGCTGATCGAACAGGGGCCGCCGGAGCAGATTTTTTGCCATCCCACCCATCCGCGTACCCGGGCGTTTCTCAGCCGGGTGCTGTGACCTTTCCAGCGACTGAATCCCCGCATTGAAGAGCCTTTCGCCATGCTGACATTTTCTGCCCACGAATACCCTTATCCGTCGCAACGCCAGAGCGTGTTTGCCCGTCGCGGCATGGTCGCCGCGTCCCAGCCCCTGGCCGCCCAGGCGGGCATCGAGGTGATGCAAAAAGGCGGCAATGCCATCGACGCCGCCATCGCCACGGCTGCCGCGCTGACGGTGGTCGAGCCCACGGGCTGCGGCATTGGCGGTGACGCCTTCGCCCTGGTCTGGTGCAAGGGCCGGTTGCATGGTCTCAACGGCAACGGCCATGCGCCGGCCGCCTTGAGTATCGAGGCGGTCAGGTCGGCCGGCCATGAGCAAATGCCACTCTATGGCTGGACGCCGGTGACCGTCCCCGGCTGCCCGTCGGCCTGGGCCGAGTTGTCCCGGCGTTTCGGCAAGCTGCCCTTTGGCGAGTTGCTGCAACCGGCCATCAGCCTGGCGCGGGACGGCTTTGCCGTGTCGCCGGTGGTTGCCCATCAATGGCAGGTTGCGGTGAACGAGTTCACGCCCCATCGCGATGCCGTGTTGGACACTTGGTTCGAGACTTTCCTGATCGATGGCCGCGCGCCTCGGGCCGGGGAGATTTTTCGCAATCCGGCCCAGGCCCGAACCCTGCAGGAGCTGGCCGACACCCGTTGCGAGAGTCTCTATCGCGGCGCATTGGCCGAGCGCCTGGACGCCCATTCCTGGGCCAGCGGCGGTTACCTGCGGGCGACGGATCTCAAGGATTATCGCGCTCAGTGGGTTGACCCCATCCACGTCAATTACCGAGGCGTGGATGTCTGGGAAATCCCGCCGAGCGGGCAGGGCCTGGTGGCGTTGATGGCGTTGAATATCCTGGAGGGTTTCAACTTCGATCACCGCGACAGCCAACAGACCTGGCATCGCCAACTGGAGGCGATGAAGCTGGCCTACAGCGACGGCCTACACCACATCACTGATCCCCTGTACATGCGCGTGGCGGTCGCCGATCTGCTCAGCGCTGACTACAGCGCCCGCCGTCGCGGCCAGATCGGCGAGCAGGCCCAATCGCCCAAGCCCGGCGACCCCCACGCCAGCGGCACGGTGTACCTGGCGACTGCAGATGGGGAGGGCAACATGGTCTCGTTCATCCAGAGCAACTACCACGGGTTCGGCTCCGGCGTGGTGCTGCCCGACAGCGGCATTGCCCTGCAAAATCGCGGTCAGGAATTCAGCCTCGATTCGACCCACGCCAACTGCCTGGCGCCGGGCAAGAAGACCTTTCATACCATCATCCCGGGTTTCCTCACCCGAAATGGCGAGGCCCTCGGCCCGTTCGGTGTGATGGGCGGCTACATGCAGCCCCAGGGACATGTGCAGATGGTCATGAACCTGGTGGATTTCGGCCTGAACCCGCAAGCGGCCCTGGACGCGCCGCGCTGGCAATGGCTGGGCGGGATGAAGGTCGGGATCGAACAGGGGGCTCCCCGGGATTTGATCAACGCGTTGGCAAGACGTGGCCATGACGTCACGGTTGCCAGTGACCTGACGGACTATGGACGCGGCCAGATCATCCTGCGCGATCCCGTCAGCGGCGTGCTGTGCGGCGGGACTGAACCCCGGGCGGATTCACACATTGCGGTCTGGTGAGGAGGGGCATGCAGATCCACGGCTAGGCTATTCGATTCCGCCGCCGGCCTGCTCGATGACCAGTTCGGCCAGGATCGCGACGGGGTCGGCCAGGCTCTGTCGCGACCGGTGGATCAGGCCGATGTCGCGATGAAACGTGTGCGCCCCGAGGTCGAGTGCCCGCACGCCTTTGGGCCATGGTTGATGGGCGGATGTCTGCGGCACCAGGGCGACACCGACGCCTTTCTCGACGAGCTTGATGATCGCGTCCAGTTCATCCAGCTCGCACACTTCGCGCAGCGTGAAATGCATCTGCCGCAGGAAGCGATCGACTTGCCTGCCGCCGAAGGAAGAGCGGTCGTAGCGGATGAAGGGTTGGTCGGACAGCAGCGCCGACCAATCCTCGCCCGGCATCTTGCGCGGGACGATCAGCCGATAAGGCTCAAGCGCCAGCGTCGTCCAGCGCAGATCGCTTTGCAGCGAAAACGGCGGACGGATCATCACCGCCATGTCGATCTCGCCGGCGTCCACCAGGTTGATCAACTCGACCGAGAGGCCGGGCACGACACGCGTGCGGCATTGGGGGCATTGCTGGTGAAACCTGGCGAGGGCATCCGGCAGATAGGCGCGCTGGACAGAGGCGATCGCACCGATGTTCACCAACACGCTGGGTGGAAGCCCGGGCGTCGTGGAGCCGAGATTCTCGTAAAGGCGAAGCAGCTCCTGGGCTTGCAGGAGTATCTGCTGGCCCCGTTTGTTCAGGTGGGCCGAGCGTCCCTTGCGGTCGAACAGGTCGAAGCCCAGTTCGGCTTCCAGGCGCTGGATTTGCGCACTGACCGCCGCCTGGGTGAGGCCGATCTTGTGCCCGGCGGCGGCGAAGGTGCCTTCGCGCGCCACGGCGATGAGGGTCTTGAGTTCTTTGATCATTGATCAACATTAATTGTGTTTCTGAGAAATTTATATTGATTTTTTTGTTGAGCCTGCGCGCCTACGATGGGACGCACGCGCCGTTGCGTATCCCGATACACAAAAAATCCCTGGAGTCCCGATGAGCCTTTCACCTTTCCACCTTGCGATTCCGGTTTATGACCTCGCAGCAGCCCGCACTTTTTATGGTCACGTCTTTGGACTGGAGGAGGGCCGTTCCAGCGAGCAGTGGGTCGATTTCAATTTCTACGGGCATCAACTGGTGATTCACGAGCATCCCAAGACCGCGTCCCAGGAAAGCGTGCACAGCAACGCGGTGGACGGCCACGATGTGCCGGTGCCGCATTTTGGCGTGGTGTTGGGCTGGGCTGAATGGGAGGCGCTGGCCGAGCGGTTGAAGTCCTTCGGCACGCAATTCGTGATCGAACCCTACGTGCGCTTCAAGGGCCAGGTGGGCGAGCAGGCGACGATGTTCCTGTTCGATCCGTGCGGCAATGCGCTGGAGTTCAAGGCGTTCAAGGACATGAGCCAGTTATTCGCGAAATAACGGTTGGGCGTTAAAGCTGTGGGAGCAGGCTGAATGCAAGGCTCATGAACACTCACTATCCCTGTGGGAGCGAGCCTGCTCGCGAAAGCGGAAGATCAGTTTGCAGTGAGGTTGAATGTGCTGACGTCTTCGTCGGATCGCCGCCCGGAGCAAGCTCGCTCCCACAGGTTGGCGGTTCACTTGATAAACGATGAACCCGTAGCGAGGGAGCAAGCCTGCTTCCAGATAGGCCTCGTCGGATTACAACGATGCCCTGAGCACCAGTGGGCAATCCACGGGCCGCGTGCCCGAGACCTCGAGGGTCTCGATCAGGTGCCTGGCCGCCTGGCGACCAATCTCGTAGTACGGCAGTTGGACCGTAGTCAGTGGCGGCATGAACAATTCGGCGATGCCGATCATGTTGTCGTAGCCGAGCACAGCCACATCGTCGGGAATTTTCAGGCCACGGCCCAACAACAATTGGTAGGCGCAAAAGGCAATGCGGTCGTTGCCGCAGACCAGGATATCGAATTGCGGACGACCATCCACGATATGCCGTTCGAGAATCGCGGCGGTTTCACCATAGGCATCGTGGTCGGAAAGGTCGTATTGCAACAGCGCGCCTGGCGCCAGCCCGAATGCCTGGCAGGCGCGTTGCAAGCCCTGTTGGCGCAGGTTCCAGGCGACACTCTTCCTGGGCAGATTGATGCACAGCGGACGCCGATAGCCTTGGCTCAGCGCGTGATGCACGGCGCGATATTGTCCGGCTTCATCGTCCGGCACATAGCTGACCAGCTGGCTGTCATCGGCCAGGCAATTGGCGAGCACCAGGGGCTTGCTCTTGAGTCGCTCGGGAATGCTCACCTGGCGCAACCCCATGGCGCTGAAGATCAAGCCGTCGGGGCGGTGCGACAGCATCAAGTCGATGTTCTGGTCGGTGGGCGGGCTGCTCAGCAGGTTGAGGATAAAGACGTTCCAGCCAGCCTGCTGCGCGGTCTGTTCGATGGACAGCAGCAACTCGACGGCGAACGGCGTGGTCGCGGTGTCCAGTGCGAACACACCGATGGTGCGCGCCTGCAAGTTGTCGCCGCGCATCCGGCGCGCCGACAGGCTCGGTACGAACTGCAATTTATCAATGGCGCGACGTACCCGTTGAAGAGTTTCGGGGCTCAGTTTTTCCGGCGTGTTGAGCGCGCGCGAAACCGTCATCAGGGATACGCCGGCCAGCTGTGCAACGTCTTTCACGGAAGTCATGCGAAGTGTGGCCAGTCAGGTTGACGCGCAATCATGACACAGGCCCCTGGTTCCTCGCGACTCGAATGACCCGACTCACAGCCATCCCGACCCCAGCGGCCACGCCTTGGGAATGGCGACACGCCCACCCGTCCCGTTTGCCAATAGCTTCACCCCGAGGCTGTCGGGCCGTGGGTAGATGCGGCTGCTGAGGCTGAAGCGGCCGTTTTCCTCAAACACCTCAATGGACGAACGATCGAGGAACACCCGCAGGTGCAGTTGCGTTTCCACGGGCGCTATCGAGACGCTGCGCTGGCCGCTCACTTGCGCACCCGAGCGGTCGCGGTCTAGCACCAGGCGTCGCAGTGCCGCATCGTAATAGAGCAAGGTCTGTTCCTGCCCATCGGCACTGCAGCGCAAGGCGACGCCCAACTGGCCTTCGGTGCAGCCGAGCAGGTCCAGGTGCACATGGATTTCGAGCCTGTCGCCCGTCACTTGCGGCACCGAACAGTAGCCAGATTCGCCCCACGGCGCGACGTTCGGCAATGGCGCCTGACGCAACGCGACCAGTTCCCGCGCCGGGAACGTGCCAAGGCGATCGCCTTGCAGTTCCAGTTCGCGCGGCAAGCCGAGCATGCCGCACCAGTGATGGGCCTGGCTCGGCATCGGGCTTTCCCACATGTCCAGCCAGGCCCACACCAGACGCCGACCGTCGACGGTTTCCAATGTTTGCGCAGCATAGAAATCGTGACCGTTATCCAGCTCGATGAACGGCCCGCCGGAGAAGTGCCAGTCGCTGTCGAGGCGGCCAATGCGATAACCGGTCTGGTACTTGTTGAGCCGTTCGTAACCCGCCGGTTGCATGCCTTGCGGGGAGTACAACAGTACGTCGTGCCCGTCCAGGCGAAACAGGTCCGGGCATTCCCACATGTAGCCATCGCCGTCAGTGCCCCTGGACGCGTAGTCGAGCAATTCCCAGGCGCGCAGGTCGGTGGAGCGGTACAGCGGCAACAGCGGCGTATCGCCCAGGCGCGCCCCGACAATCAGGTACCAGTAGCCATCCGCGTGCCAGGCCTTGGGGTCGCGAAAGTGCATGATCGCCGCGTGCGGTGCGCGTTCGATGACGGCGCCATGCTTGACGAAACGGACGCCGTCGGAACTGGTGGCCAGGCACTGGACCTGGCGGATGAAGCGTTCGTCACCCACGTCACCCAACCAGGTATGCCCGGTGTATATCAGCGCCAGCGTGTCGCCACACACCACCGCACTTCCTGAAAAACAACCGTCGCGGTCGAAGTCATCGCCCGGCGCCAGGGCAATGGGCAGGTGCTGCCAATGAACCAGGTCGGTGCTCTTGGCGTGGCCCCAGTACATCGGGCCCCATTGGGCGTCGAAGGGATGGTGCTGGTAGAACACATGGTACTCGCCACGAAAGAACACCACCCCGTTAGGGTCATTCATCCAACCTGTTGGTGGGGCCAGGTGATAGTCGGGTCGATAGTCGTGGATCAGGCGCGGCAGGCCATCCTTCAGAGCCTGCTGGGCTATTTCGAGAGAAGCGGGTATTGGATTGCTCATGGTATTCAACGACAAGGTCATAGGGCGCCCGCATGGGCCGAGCGCGGAGCGAGGCCGTCGGGCAGGTTTTCGATGGCGCGGCGCTTCAACGCCGTGCCGTGCGCGTCGAAGACGTGGAGGTGGTCGATATCCAGTTGCAGCTCGACCCGATCGCCCACCCGCCATCCGGCGTTGACTTCGCAGCGACAGATCAGCGGTTCATCGGCGCCTGTTTCCAGGTGAACATAGGTTTCACTGCCCAGGTATTCGACCCCGGCCACGACGATTCCGGTGTTTCCCTGGGCCACTTCGAGCGACACGTGCTCCGGACGTATCCCCAGGCTCAACGGGCTGTTCGCCGCCAGGTGGGTGCTGTCGAAGGGGAGGCACGTCCCCCCCAACAACGGGCTGTCGATCAGGCTGGTTTCGCCAGGGCTATGCAGGCTCGCCGGCAGGAAGTTCATCTTGGGCGAGCCTAGGAAACCGGCGACAAAACGGCTGGCCGGATGTTCGTAGAGCTCCCGCGGCGAGCCGACCTGCTCGATGCGTCCACCGTTGAGCACGACAATCTTGTCGGCCAGGGTCATCGCTTCGACTTGATCGTGAGTCACGTAGATCATGGTCGAGCCCAGTCGGCCGTGCAGGCGGGCGATTTCGTTGCGCATCTGCACGCGCAAGGAGGCGTCCAGGTTGGACAGCGGCTCGTCGAACAGCAGGATGTCCGCCTCCCGCGCCATGGCCCGGCCCATCGCCACGCGCTGACGCTGGCCGCCTGACAGTTCCCTTGGCTTGCGTTGCAGCAGTTTGTCCAGTTGCAGGATTTGCGCGGTTTTCAGCACTCGGTCGCGCAGGCTGGTCTTCTCGGTCTTGGCCAGCTTGAGGCCGAAACTGATGTTGTCGTAGACGCTCATGTGCGGGTACAGCGCATAGGACTGGAACACCATGCCGACGCCACGCTCGCGGGGCTCCAGGTCGTTGACCCGGCGTCCGTCGATCAGCAGGTCGCCGCCACAGATCGAGTCCAGCCCGGCGATCAGCCGCAGCAGCGTGGACTTTCCGCAGCCCGACGGGCCGACGAAGACTACGAATTCGCCTGCCGGGATTTCCAGGCTGACGTCACGAAGAATGCGTGCGCCGCCCAATTGTTTGTTCACGTTATCCAGCTTCAACTTGATCACGATGCTGTTCCTTTGTTGTCTGTGTTGGGCCTCAACCCTTTAACGCACCGGCAGTGAGGCCGGAAACAATGCGGCGCTGGAAAATCAGCACCAGAATCACCAAGGGCACCGTGACCAGCACCGACGCCGCCATCAGCAAGCCCCAGGGCAACTCATGGGGACTGCCGCCGGAGATCAGCGCGATGGCGACCGGGACCGTGCGTTGCGAGTCGGTGAGGGTGAAGGTCAGGGCGAAGAGGAACTCGTTCCATGCGGCAATGAAGGCCAAGAGGCCCGTGGTGACCAGCGCCGGCCGGAGCAGCGGCAACAGCACGCGGGTCAACGTGACCCAGGGTGACGCACCGTCCATGATCGCGGCTTCTTCCAGCTCATGAGGCAGTTGGCCCATGAACGTTGTCAGCACCCAGACGGTGAAGGGCAGGGTGAAAATCGTGTAGCTCAGGATCAATGCCCAGGACGTGTTGTATAGGCCCAGGGCACGGATCACTTCGAACAATCCCGACAGCACCGCGACTTGGGGAAACATCGAGACACCGAGCACCATCATCAACACCGGGCCACGCCCGCGAAACTTCACCCGGCCCAAGGCATAGGCGGCGGTCAGGCTGAGGAACAGCGCCAGGGTGACCACGCACAGCGAAACCACCAGCGAATTGCCGATGGCCCGCAGGAACGAGGCCTGGTTGAGCACGGCGACATAGTTGGAGAAGTCAGGGTTATCGATCCAGTAGCTCACTTGGAACAGGGCACTGGAAGGCTTCAGCGACGTCACGATGGCGTAGTAGAACGGAAAGACTGCATACACCAGCAAGATGCCGATCAGGCACCAGAAGCCGAGGCGCAACAGGGCTTTTTTCAACAGGCGCGGGCTCATGAACGCACCTCCAGCTGACGGCGTCCGAGGTACAGATAAGCCATGGCGATCACTGCCACGACGAGGAACAGCAAGGTCGAGGCGGCGCTGCCGTAACCGACGTCCTGGAATTCCACCAGGTGTTGGCGGGCATAGACCGACATGCTCATGGTGCTCGATGAGTTCGAGGTCAATACATAGATGACGTCAAACACCCGCAAGGAGTCGAGGATGCGGAAGATCGCTGCCACCAACAATGCAGGCATCAGCAGCGGTAGGGTGACTCGCCAGAACACCTTGACCGGGTGAATGCCATCGACCCTGGCGGCTTCGTAGCAGTCGCTGGGCAGCATCTGCAAGGCCGCCAGCATCAGCAGCGTGACGAACGGCACGGTCTTCCAGACATCGACAATGATCACCGCCCACATCGACAGGTCCGCGTCGGCTGTCCAGGCAAGGGGAGCATCGATCAGGCCGAGGCCCAGCATCAGGTGGTTGATGATGCCGAACTGGTCGTTGAGCATCCATGACCAGATTTTCGCCGAGACGATGGTCGGGATCGCCCAGGGAATCAGAATCAACGCCCGCACCAGGGCGCGACCGGTGAACTTGACGTTCAGCAGCAGCGCCACCAGCAGCCCGAGGACGATTTCCAGCCCCACCGACACCACGGTGAAATGCAAGGTGTTGCGCACCGCATTCCACCACTGTGGATCGACCAGGATGCCTGACCAGCCGGCACTGCTGTGAAACAGGTAGTTGCTCATGCCGACAAAGGTCGCGTCGCCGGTGTCGGCCAGGCTGGCGTCGGTGAGGCTGAACCAGAACGTGCGCAGCAACGGCCAGGCCGCCACCAGCGCCAGGCACAGCAACATCGGGGTCAGGAACAGCCAGGCGGCGCGAACGCGGCGGCGTTGTACCGGTGTTTCCCGGGTGAGCAATTGCTCGCCATCGTCGTGGGCGAGAGTCGTGGAGACAGACATGGTGATTTCCTTCCTTGGGGCTTACCAGCTCCGGCGTTTGATCCGCGTGAGTTCGCTTTCCAACTCGGCCAGCGCCTGGTCCACCGGCCGCTCGTCCGCGAGCACGCCATGCACTTGATCGAAGAATGCATTGGACACCCGTGGATAGCGGTCGGCCGTGATCGAGGCGGGGCGCATGACCCCGTCGTTGAGAATGCTGTGAAGTTGTTCGTAATAAGGCATGGCGGCGAGTAACTCAGGGTCCTGGTAGAGCGACTCGATCACGGGATTGTAGGCACCCACCAGGGCGCGGTGTTTCTGCTGTTGGGCGCTGCTCAGGTAGCTCACCAGTTCGGCGGCGAGCTTGGGATTGGCGCTGTAGCGCGACACCGCCAGGCCCCAGCCACCGAGGGTGGACGCGTGGCTGCCCGTGGCGCCGCCGCGGGGCAGGGGAGCGACGCCGACCTTGTCTTTGACGGCACTGTCCGGGCTTTGCACCAGGGCCCAGACATAAGGCCAATTGCGCATGAACAGTGCATTGCCGGACTGGAAGACGCCGCGTCCTTCTTCTTCGGTGTAATTGAGCACGCCACGCGGGGCGATGTCGCCCACCCAGCTTTTCGCCAGGGTCAACGCCGCCCTCGAGGCCTGACTGTTCACCACGATGTCGCCTTGCGCGTTGACCAGCCCGCCTTGCGGTTGGCTGCTGATCCATTCCAGCGCATTGCACGTCAGGCCTTCATAGGCGCGCCCCTGGAAAACGTAACCCCATGCGTTAGCGTTCCCGGCATCACGCTCGGCCTGCTGGACGGCCCTGGCGGTGATCGTCATTTCTTCCCAGGTCTGGGGCACGGGCTTGTTGTACTTATCGAGCAAGTCCTTGCGGTAATACAGCAGCCCCGAGTCGGTGAACCACGGCATCGTTACCAGGCGTCCGTTCACCGTGGCGTTGTCCACCTGGGCCTGGAAATAACCTTGGGTGGCGTTGGCCGGCAGCACTTCGCGCAGGTCCATCAAGTGCTTGGCCAACATGCCCGGCCACACCATATCGATCTGGATGATGTCGATGTCGCTGGATTGCGCACTGAGGATCTGTTGATAGAACGACAACCGCTCGGTCGCCGAGTTAGGCGTGGAAACCACTTCGACGCTGTTGCCGGTCTGTTTCGACCATGCCTCGACAGCCTCCTTGCACAATTGCAATTCCGCACCCACGGCACCGCAGGAAATCGTCAGGTTGGCAGCCATCGACAGGGATGGAAACCCGAGGCAAAGGCCGAGCAGCGCCGTCGGAACGAGCGATTTGAGCTGTTTCATAAAGCCCTCTTTATTTTTGTTTTTGGAAAAGTTAACGTTAACATCGCCAAATGTAGCAGTGTATTAGCAACGAGGCATCCTTTTTTTCCTCAGGATCGATAACTCCGGACCTTGGGGGAAAGACCGGCTGCGGCAACAGAACAATAAAAACAAGACAGGGAAATTCACATGCAGAAAGCATCAAGCTGGCTACTCGCAGGCGCGCTCGGCGCCTCGGCAGCTACCGCTCAGGCCGCCACTCTGGAAGAGCGCATGGCGGCGTTTGAAGCCCGTGCCAGCGCAGCGGAAAAACGCGCCGCCGCCGCCGAACAGCAAACCCAGGCACTCGCCAGGGAACTGCAGCAAATCAAACTCGCCACGCCAGCGGTGGCTACCGCCGCTGCGACACCGACGGTCGATGCGCGCCTGGCAAAACTTGAAGCCCGCGAGCAAAGCACGGAAAAGCAGGGCAGTGGCGCACACCTCACGGACGGCTTCAGCTTCAAGGGCTACGCCCGCGCAGGCTTGCTGATCAACGATGGCTTGGGCGGTGGTCGTGGCGGTCCATACACCACGCCGGCCGGTTCTGTCGGTGGCGCCGTCGGGCGACTCGGAAACGAGGACGACACCTACATGCGCATCGACCTGTCGAAAGAGCTGTACGCGCAGAACGGCACCCGTTCCAAATTCACAGTGTCCATTGCCGATGGCGTGGAAAGCTCCAATGACTGGACTGCCGAGGAAAGCAACCTGAACGTGCGCCAGGTGTTCACCGAACTCGATCACCTCGCGGCTTTCAAGGGCAACGCGATGTTCGAAAATTCGACCCTGTGGGCAGGCAAGCGCTTCGACAGGGACAATTTCGACATCCACTGGCTGGACTCCGATGTGGTCTATCTGGCGGGTACCGGCGGCGGTATCTACGACGTGCAGATGAACAAGAACTGGCGCTCGAACTACTCATTGATCGGTCGCAACTACGGGGACTTCAGCGAGGGCGGCGTCAATGCCGATGTGGAAAGCTACATCCTGACCTCCAATCAGTTTTTCGACGGTGGGCAGTGGCAGTGGATGTTCAATGCCATCGGCTCGAAGAAAAACGACTTCGGCACCCGCGTCAACGAAGCAGGGCTGGCGCCAGCCGACTCTGGCTTGCACAGCATGGTCGCCAATCACCAGAAAACCTTTTTCGGCCGCGAAGGCTTCTTCAAGACGGCGCTGCTCTATGGCCAGGGATTGGGGGCCGAGGTCAAGAACGTTGGCGCCGATGGCGAACTGATCGACGACGCCCGTGCCCTGCGCGTGGCGTTGTACGGCGAAACGCCCCTGGCCTCCGACTGGCGCATCGGCCCGAGCCTGCTGGCTGAGCAAAGCAAGGACCGCTACGTCAAGGGGGATGACTACCGCTGGATGACGCTCAACGTGCGGTTGGCCAATGCGATCAACAGCAATTTCGAAATGGCCTACGAGATGAGCTGGCAAACCATGAAGCTCGACCCCAAGGGCTACCTGCAACGCAATGCAGTCGACGGCAACTTCTGGAAGTTCACGATCGCCCCGACCTTCAAGCCCGACCTGGGCGATCTACTCACGCGTCCTGAGCTGCGTCTGTTCGCCAGCGTCATGAATTGGTCGTCGGACCTGGACAGGTACAGCGCCACGGATTCCTTTGGCAAGACGGACTTCAACGCTGGCGGTGTGTGGCAGTACGGTATCCAGATGGAAACCTGGTTCTGATGCCCGCCAGTTGAAACCTGTGGGAGCGAGCTTGCTCGCGATAGCGGTGGATCAGCCTGCAATGATGTTGGGTGTGCCGACGCCTTCGTCGGATCGCCGCCCGGAGCAAGCTCGCTCCCACAGTTTTACCGAGTTGCTCACAGACCTTGCGTACGCCACACCCCTTGTGGGAGCGAGCCTGCTCGCGAAGGCGCCGGCTGACCCAACATCATTGCAAACTGATCCACCGCTTTCGCGAGCAGGCTCGCTCCCACAGGGGCTTTGCTTGACTGATGGGTATTACCGCGCATGCCAACCCAACTGGCTTGAGATCTGCTGGGTGGCATGCATCAGTTGCCTGACGTAGTCCTGCTTCAATTCTTCCCTGAAGCGAAAGCACGGGAATGAAACGCTCATCCCGCCGATCACATGGCCGAAACGGTCGCGGATCGGTGCCGCCAGGCAGCGCATGTTGTCTTCGAACTCCTCGTGGTCCTCGGCATAGCCTTGCTGGCGGACGATTTCCAATTCCTGCAGATACGCCTCGACGCTGGTCAAGGTGTTGGCCGTGCGGCGCTCGAAGCTTTCCTGCGCCAGGTGCGTCAGCAACTCATCCTCTTCCAGCCAGGCCATCAGCACCTTGCCGATGCCGGTGCAGTACAACGGCGCCCGCCGGCCGATTCGCGAGTACATGCGCAGGTTGTATTTGGAGTCGATCTTGTGCACGTAAACGATGCTGCCCTCGTCGAGAATCCCCAGGTGGACGGTCTCGCCCGTCAGCTCGTTGATCCGCCGCATGCCCGGCTCCGCTTCCCGGACGATGTCCAGGTGGGGCAGGGCCTGGGCGCCCAATTCGAACAGGCGCACGCTCAGGCGATAACGATCCTCGGCGTCCTGCACCACATACCCACGGGCCTTTAGCGACTGCAAGAAGCGATAAACCGTGGCCTTCGACATGTCCAGTTTGGTGGCGATTTCCGATACGCCGCTTTCTTCCGGGTGCTCGGCCAGTGCTTCGAGCACGGCCATGGTCCGGCCCACCGCCGACACCAGATCGTTATTGGGAATGACGCTGTTGTCCATGAAGGCTCCAACGTGAAAGTAAAACCCAAGGATATACGCAAGAAGAACAAAACGCTGTTTCATTTTTGCTTGACGACACAGGAAATCTGACTAGACTCGGGCCTTGAGACAGAAATGAAACGCCGTTTTAAAAACAAAAAAGGCGCGTAATGATGGAATTGACGCTTAATCATTGCCTAACTGCACGCCCGATCAAGGTCGCGCTGGTCGGGGAATGCATGATCGAGATGCGCGGCGAGCCGGGTGCCGCGATCACCCAGACGTTCGGTGGCGATACGCTCAACACCGCGGTCTATCTGGCGCGATTGAACCCGCGTGGCGCAATCGCCGTGGACTACGTGACGGCGGTGGGCAGCGACGCGTTCAGCGCTGCGATGCGCCGGTCGTGGCTGGACGAAGGTATCGGCGACGCGCATGTGCGTGTAATCGAAGATGCACTGCCTGGGCTGTACTTCATCCAGACCGATCCGCACGGCGAGCGGCGTTTCCTCTATTGGCGCGGGGAAGCGGCGGCGCGGCGCATGTTCGAAGGCCCTGAGGCCGAAGCCATGCTCGATGCGCTGGCCGATTACGACTATGTCTACCTGAGCGGCATCAGCCTGGCGATCCTCTTGCCGCAAGGGCGTGAACGTTTGATCCAGGCCTTGCATCGGGCTCGCCGTGCGGGCACCCGCGTCGCCTTCGACAATAACTACCGTCCCCACCTCTGGCCCGATTCTGAAACCGCCCGGCAGGCGTACCGCGAACTGTTGCCCTTGACCGACCTGGCGCTGGTCACCTGGGAAGATGACGCGTTGCTGTTCGGCTACCGCGACACGGATGCCTTGTTCAAAGCCTATGCCGAGGCAGGTGTACGCGAAGTTGCCCTCAAGCGTGGCGCCGCCAGTTGCCTGATCCAGTGCCCGACGGGGCGTCTTGAAGTACCCGCGCAAACCGTCGCCCATGTCGTCGACACCACCGCTGCCGGCGATTCGTTCAGCGCCGCTTACCTGGCCAGCCGCCTGCGCGGCGGCGATCCCGAGCAGGCCGCCCGCTGGGGCCATTGCCTGGCTGCCCAGGTCGTCCAGCACCGGGGCGCGCTGATTCCCCAGACGGCCATGCCGAACATGGGCGCGTCCTCACTTCCTTCTGTCGCACAGGCCTGACTTTATGAAAATCGTTGAAGCTCGCGTCATCGTTACCTGTCCTGGCCGCAACCTGGTCACCTTGAAAATCGTCACCGATGAAGGCCTCTATGGTATCGGCGATGCAACCTTGAATGGCCGTGAGCTGGCGGTTGTCGCTTACCTGGAGGAGCACGTCCTGCCCGCGCTGATCGGCCGTGATGCCCACCGCATCGAGGATATCTGGCAGTACCTGTATCGCGGTGCGTACTGGCGCCGGGGGCCGGTGACCATGACCGCCATCGCCGCCGTCGACGTGGCGCTGTGGGATATCAAGGCCAAGGCCGCGAACATGCCGTTGTACCAGTTGCTCGGCGGCAGGAGCCGTGAGCGGGTGATGGTCTATGGGCATGCCACCGGCAAGGACATCGAAGGCTGCCTGGACGAAGTCGCCCGCCACGTCGAGCTCGGCTACAAAGCCGTGCGCGTGCAATGCGGCGTGCCCGGCATCGCCACCACCTACGGGGTCGCCAAGCGCAGCGGTGAACGCTATGAGCCGGCCGACAGCGACCTGCCCGCCGAACACGTCTGGGACACCGCCAAATACCTCAACTACGTGCCCAAGCTGTTCGCCGCCGTGCGCGAACGTTTTGGCGACGACTTGCACATCCTCCACGACGTGCACCATCGCCTGACGCCGATCGAAGCCGGGCGCCTGGGCAAGGCCGTGGAACCGTACAACCTGTTCTGGCTGGAAGACTGCACGCCGGCGGAGAACCAGCAGAGCTTTCGCCTGATCCGCCAGCAGACCACCACACCGCTGGCCGTTGGCGAGGTGTTCAACTCGATCCATGACTGCCGCGAATTGATCCAGGAACAGCTGATCGACTACATCCGCACGACGCTGGTGCATGCCGGCGGGATTACCCACGTGCGCCGTATTGCCGATTTCGCCGCGCTGTTCCAGGTGCGCACGGGCTTTCACGGCGCCACCGACCTGTCCCCGGTGTGCATGGGCGCGGCGCTGCATTTCGATACCTGGGTGCCCAACTTCGGCATCCAGGAACACATGCCTCACGAAGACCGCATCGATGAAGTCTTCCCCCATGCCTATCGCTTCGAGGACGGCCACTTCACGCCGGGCGAAACACCGGGGCATGGCGTCGACATCGATGAAGATCTCGCCCGCCAGTACCCCTACAAGCGCGCCAGCCTGCCGGTCAACCGTCTTGAAGACGGCACGCTCTGGCATTGGTGAAACGGTTTTAACCCTTTGAGGAAGCGGGGCGAACGTCCCGCCAGGAGTGACCCGATGAAAGCGTTCCAGGTAAGAGCACCCTTCGAATTCGGGCTGGCCCAGGTCGACCGACCCGAGGTTGCCCCGGATGAGGTCCAGGTCGATGTGGCTTACGCCGGCATCTGTGGCTCGGACATGCACATCATTCATGGGCAGAACGCATTCGTGCGTTTCCCCCGTGTCACCGGCCATGAATTTTCCGGGGTGATCCGGCAAGTGGGCGAGGGTGTCGAGCACCTGCAGCCGGGCGACCGGGTGTGCATCGATCCGGTGATCAGTTGCGGCACCTGTTATCCCTGCCGCATTGGCCGGCCCAATGTCTGCACGCGGCTGCAAGTGATCGGCGTGCACCGCGACGGGGGCTTCAGCGAGCAGGTTTGCGTACCGGCCGAGAACGCCCACCGCTTGCCCGACTCGATGTCCCTCAGTCATGGCGCCCTGGTCGAGCCTTATTCCATTGCCCTGAATGTGCTCGATCGCATGCAGCCGCAGCCGGGCGACAGTGTGTTGATCTATGGCGCCGGGGTGATCGGCCTGACCCTCGTGCAGATGGCCCGGGCGCTGGGATTGACCGACATCACCGTCACCGATGTCATCGACAGCCGCCTGGAGACCGCGAGGGCGCTGGGCGCCAGTCGGACCCTCAACGGCCAGGAAGTCGATGTCGAAGCAGTCATGCGCGAACTGACTGACGGCGAAGGTGTGCCGTTGATCGTCGATGCCGCCTGCATACCGGCATTGATGCCGCAGATGGTGCGCCTGGCCTCGCCGGCCGGGCGCATCGGGTTGCTGGGTTTCAATGCGACGCCCAGCGACCTGGTGCAGTTGGAAATGATCAAGAAGGAACTGACCCTGGTGGGTTCGCGGCTCAACAACCGCAAGTTCCCCCGGGTGATCGAGTTGATTGCCAGCGGCAAGTTGCAGGTCCAGGACCTGATCAGTCATCGCGTCACCTTCGACGACATGCCCGGCGCCATCGACCTGATCGAAAAACATCCCGAGCAAACCCGAAAAGTGCTGGTGGAGCTGACGAACGCCCATCACTGAGCCGTCTGTACCACCGTTCCATCGTGCCCGTCATGGGCACCCTCACCGAATAAACACAACAAGCGGGAGGTTCCACCATGTTTGGTCAAGGACGTAGCTTAATCATCATCATGCTGTTCCTGGCCGGGGTCATCAATTACCTCGACCGGTCGGCATTGTCTGTGGCGGCGCCTTTCATCCAGAAGGACTACGGTCTGAGTACGGGTGAGATGGGCATGATCTTCAGCAGTTTCTTCGTCGGCTATGCGGCCTTCAACTTCATCGGTGGCTGGGCCGCCGACCGTTACGGCGCCAAGACCACGTTGTTGCTGGCGATGGTCTTGTGGTCGTTGTTCAGCGGCCTCACCGTGCTGACGGTGGGCTTTGCTTCGCTGGTGCTCATCCGTATCCTGTTCGGCATGGGCGAAGGACCGCTGAGCGTCACCACCAGCAAGATGGTCAACAACTGGTACACCCCCAAGCGCAGGGCGCGGGCCATTGGTGCGTCGATGTCCGGCACGCCGCTGGGCGGGGCGATTTCCGGGCCGGTGGTGGGCTTTATCGCCGTCACCTACGGCTGGAAGATGTCGTTCATCATCATCATGGTGATCGGCCTGATCTGGGCCGCCGTGTGGTTCAAGTTCGTCAAGGAACGGCCCGAAGGCGAGGGCGCCGAGGACATTCTCCGCGCCGAGGGGCAAAGCGAGCTCGCGGCGCAACCGGTGTTCCCGCTGCGCTACTACCTCAAGCAGCCGACGGTGCTGTTCACCTCCCTGGCGTTCTTTTCCTATAACTACACGCTGTTCTTTTTCCTGACCTGGTTTCCCAGCTACCTGACCATGGCCCACGGCTTGAACGTCAAGGACATGAGCATCGCCACGGTCATTCCCTGGGTCCTGGGGTTCCTCGGCCTGGCCCTGGGTGGCTTCATCTCCGACTTCGTGTTCAAGAAGACCGGGCGGATGATGTTCTCGCGCAAAGTGGTGCTGGTGACCTGCCTGCTGGCCTGCGCCGCGTGCATCGCCTGTGCCGGGATGGTCAGGACCCTGTATCCAGCGGTAATTCTCGTCGCGCTGGCGGTGTTCTTCCTCTACCTGACCGGTGCGATCTACTGGGCGATCATCCAGGACACCGTCCCGGCGGCGCGGGTGGGTGGCGTCAGTGGCTTCATGCATTTTCTGGCTAACACGTCGGGCATTGTCGGCCCGACCTTGACGGGTTTCCTGGTGCAGTTCACCGGTTCGTTCACCAGTGCCTTCCTGCTGGCAGGGCTGCTGACCGTGATCGGTGCCGTGTGCGTGGCGCGCTACGTGAAACCGCTGTCCTTGGCGGACACCGGCCAGTCGGCGGCACAAAGCCCGCAACCCGCCTCGGCCCTGGGCCATCCCTGAACAGAAGGAGTGAATCGATGCCCGTAGTGAACCGCGTACCTTGCACCGGTAGCGCAACGCAGATCGGTATCGTGCACCTGGGCCTGGGCGCGTTTAATCGCGCCCACCAGGCGGTCTATCTGCAACGCCATCTCAATCGCCATGGCACAAGCGACTGGGGTTTGTGCAGCGCCAACCTGCGCTCCAATCACACCTTGGTCGAGCAATTGCGCGAGCAGGATGGCCGCTACCACGTGGCCGAGTACCGCGATCGCGAGCAATTGACGCTCCGAGAAATCGGGGTGCTGCGCGAGGCCTTGTATGCGGGCGAGGGCGGTCATGAACTGGAGCAATTGCTTGAGCGCATGGCCGCGCCGCAAACCCGGATCGTCACGCTCACCGTCACCGAAAAAGGCTATTGCCTGAGCCCTTCTTCCGGGCAGTTGCGCCGCGATGATCCGACGATTGCCCATGACATCGCCCACCCACAAACGCCACGCTCGGCGCCGGGAATCGTCCTTGAAGCCCTGCGCCGACGTCGCGCCGCAGGCACCCCGGCATTCACCGTGTTGTGCTGTGACAACATGCCCGACAACGGCCAGCGCACCCGCCAGGCCGTGAGTGCCCTGGCGGCGTTGCAAGATCCGGGGCTTGCGCAGTGGGTCGAGCAGCAGGTGGCGTTTCCCAGTTGCATGGTCGATCGCATCGTGCCGGCCATGGATGAGGAGTCGTTCCGCCGGTTGGAACAGTTGGATTGCCACGACCGCGCCGCAGTGGTCAGCGAAAGCTTCAGTCAATGGGTGGTCGAGGATCACTTTCCCCTCGGCCGCCCGGACTGGGAAATGGAAGGCGTGCAGATGGTCGACGATGTGCGTCCGTTTGAGACGATGAAGCTGCGCATGCTCAATGGCAGCCATTCGCTGCTGGCCTACGTGGGTTTGCTGGCGGGTCATGAATTAGTCTTCGAAGCCGTCAACGATGGGCGGCTGGCGCGCCTCATCGAGCGCTACATGGCCGAGGAAGCGGTGCCCACTTTGCACATGCCGGCCGGGATTGATCTCATGAAATATGCTGTAGATCTTCAGGCGCGTTTTGCCAACGACAGCCTGCAACACCGCTTGCGCCAGATCGCCATGGACGGCTCGCAGAAACTGCCGCAACGCTGGTTGCTCGGCGCGCAGCAATTACTCGACCAGGGACGCGGCATCGACTGCACCGCGCTGGGCATCGCCGCCTGGATTCACTATTGCACCCAGCCATTGCCCGGGCGTCCGGCGCATGGGGTCGACGACCCGTTGAACGCCACCTTCGCCGATCTTGCCGGACGCTTCGACGGCGCATCGCGGGTGGACGCGTTTCTCGACCTGGACGAGATATTCCCGCCGGCATTGTCGGCACGCCCGGCCTTTCGCGATGCCGTGCACCGCGCCTACAGCGCCCTGGCCCGCGACGGCGTGGATGACCTTTTGCAGACCGTTGCCACACCCAACTGACAGACAAGGAGAACAACATGGAACAGACATGGCGTTGGTTTGGCCCCAAAGACCCGATTTCCCTGGCGGACGTTCGCCAGACCGGTGCGACCGGCATCGTCACCGCGCTGCATGAGATTCCCAATGGCCAGGTGTGGCCGGTGGAAGCCATCGCGGCGCGTAAAGCGATGATCGAAGCGGCCGGCCTGAGCTGGTCGGTGGTGGAAAGCATTCCGGTGCATGAAGACATCAAGCGCGGTTGCGGGCGGCGCGACGAGTACATCGCCAACTACCAGCAAAGCGTGCGCAACCTGGCAAGCTGCGGCATCGATATCGTCTGCTACAACTTCATGCCGGTGCTGGATTGGACCCGCACCGACTTGTTTCATGAGCTGGAGGACGGCGGCTGGGCGCTGCGTTTCGACCAGACCGCGTTTGCCGCCTTCGACCTGTTCATTCTCCAGCGCCCCGGTGCCCAGGCCGAATACAGCGCCGAGGATATGCAGCAGGCCAAGGCCTATGTCGAGCAACTGACGCCGGTCGCGCGCGAAACCTTGGTCAACACCTTGATCGCAGGTTTGCCCGGCGCCGAGGAGCACTACAGCCTGGATAATTTCCGCGACTTGCTGGGGACCTACGCTGACATCGACGAGGGCAAGTTGCGTGAACACCTGGGATATTTCTTGCGCGCGGTGATCCCGGTGGCGGAGGAGGTGGGCGTGCGCATGGCGATCCATCCGGACGACCCGCCCCGGGCACTGCTCGGCTTGCCGCGTATCCTGTCTACCGCGAGTGACGCCCAATGGCTGCTCGATGCCGCGCCGAGCCCGGCCAATGGCCTGACGTTCTGTACCGGCTCCTATGGCGTGCGCGAAGACAACGACCTGGTGGCGATGGCCAAGCAGTTTGCGCCGTTCATCTATTTCACCCACCTGCGCTCGACCCGCCGGGAGGCCGACCCGCGCAGTTTCCATGAGGCTCATCATCTGGACGGTGACGTGGACATGGTCGGGGTCATCAGCGCCTTGGTGGCTGAAGAGCGCCGGCGCGAACGCGAAGGCGGCCCGCGGCTGCCGCTGCGTCCGGACCACGGGCATCAACTGCTCGACGACCAGCAGCGCAAGAGCAATCCCGGTTACTCGCTGATCGGCCGTCTCAAGGGCCTGGCGGAAATTCGCGGGGTGGAACTGGCTGTGCGTCAGCAACTGAGCCAGACGACACACTAATCCCGTGGCGAGGGAGCAAGC